>NZ_CP139710.1 GCF_034377145.1 Sulfitobacter sp. OXR-159 | reverse complement strand
TCTGCGCCTGCTGCCGTCTGGTGTAGCGCAGGACCGAGCTGAACAACCCGGCATCAAGCCCCCTCACGTGGTTCATGCGCGCGACCGGTTTTGCCGGGCGGCTCCAGAGCCGCAGGATACCGCGCAGGACGAGATAGAGGGCGACGCCGATCAGCAATCCCGGCGCCAGGACCAGAATGAGGTGAATGAACGGATGAACCCAGTCCGGCGTCGTATCATTGTAATCGTATCCGAAGAGGGCGGAGACGTCATGTACGAGGACGTGATACCTGTCCATCAGCGACATTGGAGCGCGCTCAATATCCGGCGGGTGAGGCGAGGTGATCATGCACGATGATGACCCCCCACATCCCGGCATCTCTGTGGCCGGGGACCAGACAGGCAAATTCCAGATTGGTCACGTCTGAAAACTTCCAGATCAGTTCCCCGGTTTCACCGCTGGGTATCGATATGAAGTTGGCGGCGTCATGGGTCATGTCCGGATGCTCCTGCATCCATTGCCGGTTTTCGGTGACTTCATCGAAGGAGCCGAGAAAGAAAGTGTGATCGAGTTTGCCGGAGTTCGTGACCCGAAAGCGGACAACCGCTCCGTTCTCGATGTGAAGCGCATCCGGATCAAAGAGCATGTAACCGCTTCCGGTCTCCCTGACCGTGATGTCGACCGTCCTGTCGGGCGTGGCATCGCCGGGGGGTTCTCCGATCGGGTCATGGTCCGGAAGGTCGTAGGCCCTCAGATGGGGTTGCTGGCTTTTGCCATCGGACGCATGCGCGGAGAGGGCGGACAAGATGAGCGCTGCCGCGAGGGTGCAAGTTTTGAACGATGTCTTCATGTGCTCAACGCCTCCGCAGTAGGGGAAATTCTAGAACCGGGTTTATTCGATCGATTGAAGCCGTGAGCCCAAGGGTTCAGCAAACGTCGGATCTGGGTACTACCGCCGCTGGCGCGGTACACCATCGTCGCAGACGGGCGCCCAACGGGGGAAAGAACGGGCGCGGTGTACGCCCGTTCTGGTATTAACGTTATCGCAAGGCGGTGCTCGCGATCCGCACTGACCGTTTAGTGAGTAACGGAGACTTCGCGGAACATGCCGGATTCGTAATGACCGGGGATCAGGCAAGCAGCTTCGAACGTGCCGTTATTTGCAAATGTCCAGATGATTTCGGCATCTTCGCCGGGCGCGAGCCGGATGCGGTTGGGCTCATTATGACCCATATTCATACCGCTCATATCCGCCATTTCGTTCTTGTGCGCGGCGTTCTTCTTTTGCGAGTCGAGAATGAACTCATGGTCCAACTCGCCCTCGTTGCGGACGACGAAACGGACGGTCTCGCCTTCTTTGAAATCCAGATCGCCGCCCTTGAACAGCATTTCGCCGTCGTCTGTTTCGACCATGTCGATCTCGACCGTGCGGTCCACCGCAGCGGCATCGCCGGGCATGCCGATCTTCATTTCTCCATGGGTGTCGCCGGACTTGTTTCCGTGAGCCGCTTCGCCGGCAAACCCCGGTGCCGCAAAGGAGGAAGCCAGTGCGATTGTCAGCAGTAGATGTTTCATCTGTTTAGTCCTTGGTTGCTTTTGGGTTCAGGTATTGGCCGGAGGACTCATCAGCCCTCCGGATTGCTCCCGCAGGAACAAATCTCAGAATTGAAGGCGTGTACCCATCACGACCGAGAACTCATCTGTATCCCCACCGGCCGCGCGGGTGATGTCCCGCGTGTCGCCGAACGAGGTCTCGTAGTTGACGCCGATATAGGGTGAGACCGCACGGTCGATGAGGTCGTAACTCAGCCGCGCACCGATCTCCATGACTGCGCCACCCGCACCCCGCCCCCGGGCGATGTCATCCTTCAGCGGCATATCGATCTCGATGTTCGGGGTCAGGATCAGACGGTTGGTAAGGAGCAGTTCGTATTCCGCCTCGAAACTGAAGAACGAATAGTCGGAGAGGTAGAGATCGGCGTCGATCTCGAACCACTGCGGCGCGAGCCCTTTTACCCCCACGACAGCCGCGTAGCGTTCCGGAACGCCCTCGGGTGTGCTGGCATAGGCTCCGACCACGCCGCTAAAGAAGGTCGAGATTGGAAACCGGAGACGTAGCTGGTTTTCGAGGCTTTCGAACTCATCGGACGAAAGACCGTATTCAGCTTCGCTGCGCCACACCAGCTTGAGCTCATCCGTGCCGATGAGGGCGTCGAAATCCCAGACAAGGACCTCTTCGTCATCCAGTGCGCGAATTTCCAACTGTTCCGCCTGCACGCCCCAGATCAGCTGTTCGGTCTGTTTGACGGGCTGAGCCTGCACGAGCGAGGCCCAAGGAAGGATGAGGCCGGCCAGTCCGGCGAGTTGACTGTATTTCATTACGTTCGTCCTTTGTATTTCCCGGCTCAAGCCGCGCGTCCCTTGACCACGACCTTGCGGAACATTCCCGCCCGCGCGTGGTAGCTGAGGTGACAGTGGAACGCCCATTGACCGGGGGCGTCGGCCTCGACTTCGATGTCCGTCGTGGCGGCGGGATTGATGTTCACGGTGTGCTTGATGGGATTGCGCGGACCGTGACCGGCATCGATGATCGACCACATCCCGTGCAGGTGCATCGGATGCGACATCATCGTTTCGTTGATGAACCGCATGCGCACCCGCTCGCCGTATCGGAGCGTGATCGGGGCGGCATCGTCGTATTTCACGTCGTTGATCGACCAGATGTAGCGCTCCATGTTACCGGTCAGCCGCAACACGATGGTGCGTGAGGGTGCGCGGTGACGGTAACGAGGGCTGGCGGCGCGCAGGTCTGCGTAGGACAGGAACTTGCCGCCGTTGTACGCGACAGGCGTCAGTCCGCTGCCCGGGACATAGAACGGATCGCCGCCATCAGACATTGCCATTCCGCTCATACTGTCCATGCCGCTCATACCGTCCATTGCGGGCTTCTGCATCTGGGCATGGTTCATGCCTGACATCGGTGCCTTTTTCTTCTGCTGCATCTGCGTGTGGTCCATGCCGTCCATCGCAGGCTTTTGCATCTGCGTATGGTCCATCCCAGCCATCGAAGTCTTTTTCTTCGGCTTTTCCTCTGACGGGGTCATCGCAGGCATCGGGGGCTGCTGGCTGGATTGCATGTTTGAATGGTCCATGCCTGTCATGTCGGTGTGGTTCATTCCGGTCATGTTCTGCATGACGTGGTCGCCCATATCCATACCCATACCGCCCATCATGCCGCTCATGTCGGCCATGGTGAGCAAGGGCTTGGGTCTGAGACGGGGCACGGCACCGGCATAGCCCTCTCTGGGTGACAGGGTGCCCCGAACAAGCCCGTTGCGGCCCATGGATTCCGCAATAATGCTATAGACCTTGTTCTGCGTAGGCTGGACGATGACATCATAGGTCTCGGCAACCGCGACCCGCAGTTCATCCACGGCGACAGGCTCCACATCGTTGCCGTCAGCCTGCACGACGACCATTTTCAGTCCCGGTATCCGCATGTCGAAGTAGGTCATCGCGGAGGAGTTGATGATCCGAAGGCGGACCTTCTCACCGGGCCGGAACAAACCGGTCCAGTTTTGCGACGTGCTGCGACCGTTGATCAGCGAGGTAAATCCCTGCACGTCTTCGACGTCGCTCGGCAGCATGCGCATGCGCCCCCACATGCGGCGCTCTTTCAGCGTCGCCTTGAGACCGTCCATGCGGGCGTCCCGGATCAGGTCCTGAAAAGTGCGCTGCGAACGGTTGTAGTAGTCGGACTGCATCTTGAGGTTCCGCAAGATGCGGTTGCCCGGATGGGGATGTTTGTCGGCCAGCTGAACGACATAGTCGCGGTGCGCTGGTATGCGTTCCCTGCCGCGCGGCTCGATCACGATCGCACCGTAGGCGCCATCCGGCTCCTGAAGGCCTGAATGGCTGTGGAACCAATAGGTCCCGGCCTGCTGGATCGGGAAGCGATAGGTAAAGGTCTGACCGGGGGCGATGCCGTTGAAGCTGATCCCCGGAACGCCGTCCTGACGGAAGGGCACGATAAGTCCATGCCAGTGGATCGAGGTGCTTTCGCTGAGGTTGTTGGTCACGTTTATCGTAACCTCCTCACCTTCCTTGAAGCGCAGGATCGTCGGAATCTGGCTGCGGTTGTAGCCCACGCCCATCTTCTGAAAATCGCCCGTGTTGATGCGCACCGGGTCGACTGTGATATTGTAGGTTCCCTGAGAGGTCACCTGCGTGGAGCCATGCGCGCTCAACGCTTTGGGCATCGCAAAAGCCGCAGCCGCAGCCAAGCCGAACTGACGCCGCGACAACCCCTTCGCCAGCTCTTCAGAGGTACTGAGCGCCGTATCCCAGAGGGCCAGCTGCTTTCTATTGAAGAATTGCATTCGTTTTCCTTGTATTAGTCTGTCTGAAAGGTGCCGCAGCGCGCGTGCTCAAGGGTTCGACGGCGTTTTGGAGGTCAGTCGCACCCGGCTCGGCACAGTTCGCTTCGAACACGGCACGTGCCGGGGGGCGTTTACGCGCGGTTCTGCCTTGCAACTTGCGAGGGTCAGCGCGGGGCCTGTTTCGAGTTCTGAATTTGTCGGATCCATGATTCACGTGCCCTCCGTGGAACTGGAGGTTTTATAGCCGGAACGCCTGCAAAGGATCAAGAATACATATGGTTACATATGGGGTTAGGGTGTGCTGACCGTCGGTAGGGTGGGTGGTTGCTGATGTGATTTGCTTTGGTTCGGGAAGGGCGAAGGGGCGCCTACGCAGTTGCCCGAAGGTTCGCGAACGCGCTTGATGTAGATCATCTTTCGCTTGCTATGCCCGGTTTCCAGAGATGATCGGCGAAAGACAGGCTCATCCAAGAATTGATCAACAACTCATCTGGAGATAGCGATCAGACGTTGATAGAGGCTATCGCGGACCTGGTTCGGAGGACTTTACTCGCTGCAGCAATACATCCCTGAAATAACCTGCGTGCAGCGTCAGAAAGCGAGATCGTGTGCCAATCAGACATGCTTGTGTTTTTCTGAGATTTATTAATGCAGCGGATTGCAAAAACTCTCGCTGTGCGCTCTGAGGCTACAGCCTTTCCAAGCTTCGCCCTTGTAAGCCAGTTCATTCGGAATATCCGCTAAATGCAAGTGTTTGGGACGGAACTCATACCAAGCCGTAGAACTCCACAGCGCTGCGAACGCTGCAACTTTTCCTAGTTTAAAGACAGCAAGGTGCTCAATATGACCCGAATAGTGATAATCAACCATTACGGTTCAACCACAGGCACCGGTATGGGCGGACGGCATCACTATTTCGCCCGGGAGTTAGCGCGCAAGGGCCATACAGTAACATTAGTCGCCGCTCGATCACATCACCGGCATTGCCAAGTTGTTGTGTCGTGGAGCCCCTGCTACAGGATCTCGGATGAAAATGCCGTCATCCATGCCGCGCCTGAAGGGCTTTCGCTTTCCCCGGGAGATCATTGCCTATGCCGTCTGGGCCTGGCACCGTTTTGCTTTGAGCACGGCGGACGTCGAGGACCTTTTGGCCGAGCGCGGCGTGATCGTGAGCCGCGAGAGCATCAGGCTTTGGGTCAACCGCTTTGGCGGGCATTTCTCGACCCGCATCCTACGAGACCGGCCAGCGCCTTCAGACAACTGGCATCTGGACGAGGTGGTTATCCCGATCCGTGGCAAGAAGCACTGGCTGTGGCGGGCCGTGGATGCCAATGGCGACACGCTCGACATCCTCGTGCAAACCCGCAGAAATGCCAGGGCGGCAAAGCGCTTTCTGGCAAGGCTCATCGCGCAGTTCGGCCAGCCCCGTGTGGTGATCACCGACAAACTGCGCAGCTATTTTGCGCCGATCCGGAAGCTCGCTCCCGACGCCGATCATCGGGCACACAAGGGCTTGAACAACCGGATCGAGGGCTCACATAGACCAACGCGACGGCGAGAGAAAATCATGGGGCGCTTCAAGTCCCAACAACAGGTGCAGAGATTCCTCGCGGCCCATGATCAGATAAACACCCTCTTCCGTCCCCGTCGCTATCGTCTCACCGCATCTTCATACCGCCACGCACGGGCTGACGCCTTCAGCCTGTGGAACGACTATGCGCTCCAGATGACCGCATAAGCGCTCACGCCACGCCCCCTTGCGCCCACGATCACCCAACTTGGCAATGCCCTCTGGATGGGCGTCTTCATCAAAGGCGGCGAGGTAGGCCTCGAAGGCCATGTCGGCTTGCATTTCGGCGAGGTCGATGGATTGTTCGAGTGTCATGATATGATCCTTTCCGTTGATCGTCGTTGGACGGATCGTGGAAAAGACCGGGGGCATGAGAGCGGGCTGCACCCGGCACGGGGCGGAATGAAATGGAGCACGACAGGGGCAGGTTTGTTGTGGGCGATGCCCCGCAGCGCTCAAGGCGTCAGCCGCCCAGAAACCTGCCCCCCGGCGTTGCCGACCGCTCGACCCCGGGCTAGCGATCTGAAAGGCCAACAGGTCGACGGAAAGGCGCGCGGCGGTGGCCCTGACGTGATACTTCGTCCCCCGGACACATGACGTTGATCTGCGGCTACACCCACGCGGCACAGGGTGAGTTCGCCGCCCCTGGCAGCTTCGCCAAGACGACCCAGGCGCGGATTGCTCGACCGGCGGAAGGGGAGCGCTTGTCTCGCCCAGCGGGCCGCCAGTTCTTCCTGCGGACATTCGGTTCCGACTCGGGTTCGCGCGATGCACGTTGTCACTGAACAGAAAGATCAAAGCCGCATCTGCGACCTATCCAGCTTCCTACCCGCCACGGCGACGTCGTCCGGAATATGCCGCAACCTTCAGACACGGGTTTCGGACCCGAACCATTGTCGTTTCTTGAAACGAGAAAAAGCCAGACCGCCGGAGCGGTCTGGCTGTTGGCTTAGGCGGCGTCCTTTGGCCCCCAGGGGATGACGGCCTGCAGGGACAGATCGTCCTGGTTCGCGGCCTTGCCGAGGTTGGCGTTGAAGCCGTGGTCGCGAATGGTCAGCGTGTAGTAGTCGGCGCCGGTCTCCTTGTTCTGTTTCTTCCAGATGCCGCCGCACTCGACCAGCTTGCCGCGCGGGGAGCGGCCGAGGACGCGGTGCGTGGGGGCCATCGGGTTCGCGCTTGCGACGGGTTCGACCGTGATGTCGAGGTCGAAGGTCAGGGTCGAGATGGAGCCGACCCCCTTGGCGGTTTCGATGTCGGCGCTGGTGAATTTGATGCAGTTCGTGGTCATTGCTCTTCTCCTTGTTTGCGTTGCAATGATGGTCACCTTGCAGCTGGCCAAGGCCCGGCCACACCGCAGGCGGAGCGCAGCGGAGAGGGGCAGGCGCCGGTCTTTTTGCTCCGCGAGGAATGGCCCGCAGGGGCAAGGGAAAAAGATCGGCGACAACCTTTGTGGACGGGGCGACAGCTGCGACCAGCATGTCATGCAACTCAGACAAAAGGAGAAGAGCGGTGGCGGCGAAGGAAGGTAGGGGAACGGCCGAGGGAGGCGCTGCAGGGCGGGCGATGTCTTCTCTGTCCTCTTGCCCCGATCCGAATCCCGACCAGTCAGAGCTTTGCTGTCCCTGCCTCACGTGCCACGACGGCTGGTTTCCGTGGCAACCCGATGTGTGTTGTCTTGAAGCGCAGCATGGAGAACGTCGAAGCTTCGACAACCTGTTCGGATCACCGGGATTTCGAACTGACCCTCTACGGCAACCCGATAGCTTGGGTTTGCACAGCACGACCATCACCGGCCTTCTGCCAGCTTCGGTCAATGCAATCCGGCGGTCGTCGGACATCGTTTGCGACCCATGATCGCGGCGCGGAGCTGCGTGTCCGGCAAAGCGAGGACCAACAGCGGCCGAGACGCGAGGTACGTGATCACTGATGTCACACGCCCGCCCCAGCGACCGTTACCGAATGGCCGAGATGAAGCGTTACCACGACCGTGCGACGGCTGGTCGGGCTGGCTCCGGAGGAGACGGCGCGGCCAGCGGCACGTCGCAGGGAGAGGCGGCGTTTCAGCTCGGGGAGGGCGGCTGCGCGCAGCCGACCGAGTAGGGCGCGGTCCTGACCAAAGGGCAGGAGGGGCCAATAACACTAAAACCTAAGATTTGCGCATCACAAAACCCTAAAGATCGTTCGACACATACACCTAAATCATGTACGACGCTAAAACCTAAATCTCGAACGGAGCCGAATAATTATGCCGAGTGCCGCAGAGAAGCTTGCAAGCTCCTTGGAAGAGCTCGAGACACTACAGTCTGGTGGTTCGATTGCCATTCGCTCCAAAGACATGTCACGCACTCACCGCGAACGGCTGCTGAAGGCAGGCTTCCTGAAGGAAGTCATGAAGGGCTGGTACATCCCATCACGCCCCGATGAAAACGCCGGTGAGAGCACAGCATGGTACACATCGTTTTGGGGATTCTGCGCACAATACCTGTCAGATCGGTTTGGCACTGACTGGTCTCTGTCTCCTGAACAGTCCCTCATCATACATGCTGGAAACACGACAGTTCCTGCTCAGCTATTGGTAAGAGCGGTCAAGGGCGGAAACTCTAAGACCGATCTGCCCCACAACACGTCGCTTTTTGAGACGCGCGCAACGATCGCGTCAGATGAGGCGCTCGAAATCGTCGACAATTTACGCCTATTCTCCGTCGAGGATGCCCTAATCCTCGTTCCCGAGGTCTTCTTCCAAAACCATCCGACAGAAGCGCGCACTGTGCTTGCTATGATGCCAGATGCCTCACGGCTGCTTGGCAAGCTGTTGGACGGGGGGCACACGCGAGCGGCCGGCAGGCTTGCTGGTGCTTTTAGAAGCATCGGGTCCGAAAAGGTCGCAGACGAAATCCTTGCGGCGATGAAAGCCGCTTCGCATGACGTTCGCGAGATCAACCCCTTTGAGCAGTCGATTCTTGTGCCAAACGCCGGGCGGATCACCTCGCCCCACGTGCATCGCATCCGCTTGAAGTGGGAGAGCATGCGCGACGATGTTATTGATCTCTTTCCAAAGGCCCAACCCATCACCAATGACATCGACGCCTATCTCAAGCAGATCGACGAAATCTATGTCACGGATGCGTATCATTCGCTCTCCATTGAGGGCTATCGTGTCTCGCCGGAACTGATTGACAAAGTGCGTTCGGGGACCTGGAACCCAGAAACAGATGAGCAAGACCGAGCGCTGAAAGACGCCCTTGCAGCGCGTGGATATTGGGAAGCATTTCAGAGAGTGAAGGAAAGCATTCGGGCAGTTCTGGAAGGTGCTGACGCGGGTGAGGTTGTTGAGCGCGATCTGAGTGATTGGTATCGCAACCTATTCGCACCGTCTGTCACAGCGGGCATCCTGAAGGCCTCTCAACTTGCAGGCTACCGATCGTCCCCTGTGTACATTCGGCAATCCCAGCATGTCCCAATGAGTCCTGAGGCAGTTCGAGACTGCATGCCGGTCTTCTTCGACCTACTCAAGGCGGAAGATGACCCGACTGTTCGGATCGTCCTTGGACATTTCATCTTCGTATTTATCCATCCGTTCCTGGACGGGAACGGTCGAATAGCGCGCTTTCTGATGAACGTCATGATGGCCGCTGCCGGGCAACCATGGACAGTCATCAAGCTCGAACAGCGCGCGGCTTACATGGCCGCTTTAGAGACAGCGAGCGTGAGGGAAGATATTCGACCGTTTGCAGCTTTTCTGGCCGAGACAAGGGCAGCGCAATGACAAATAAATATGTTCTGGTCATGGGAAGCGCCAATGACGCCGAACGCCAGCCATTCAAGTTCTACATTTGAGCGAGTCCGACGATGAGAAACACTCATTCTGCAGCTACCGTTAAGACGCCAAGCCTGATCGACATCGCTGAGTTGCGCGTCTAGCTCATGCCAGTAACCCTAACCCCAATACGGCAGAAAGATTGTTGGTCGGGCTCCACTTGGACGATTGAGGACGAGGACCAGCTTGCTGAGCTCCTGGCCCGCGTCGCAATAGGTCAGTCGCGAACAGTGGAGCGCATATTGCGCGCCACAGGCGATTTGCCCGCGCGCTATCCCAAAGGCGGTTTCGAAGGTGCGCGAAAGCTTTTGACCGTCGGCACTGGCGACAAGACCTACCATCGGGATGGTTGGGTTTTTCAGGTCATTGCGTGGATCGCCGCTCACCGTTTCGACGATGAGGCTCTCATACGGGCTCCACAGATGATTAAAGCGGACAAAGGGTTGGATGGCCTCATTATTGAGTTCGACAGCGACGGCATTGCCCATGTTGTCATCTGCGAAGAGAAGGCGACCAAGAACCCTCGGAACCAAGTTAAATCAAAGGTCTGGCCGGAGTTTGAGCAGTTTGAAACAGGCGGACGAGACAACGAACTCATTGCGTCGGTAACTTCGCTACTTGAGGTATCCAGAGACCCAGACCCCGACGGGACTGTTGCCGATATTCTATGGAATGAAAAACGGGCATACCGCGTGGCGGTGACCGTTGGTGGCAAATATGCATCGGCAAAGGGACGCAAGGGCTTGTTCAAAGGGTATGAGAAGTCTGTACTGGGTGACGTAGCACGCCGGCGCGCCGAAACCTTAGTTTTGGAAGACGTTCGCGACTGGATAGATTGTGTAGCGGAGAAAGCGCTCGTCAAGATCGACAGTGCCGAGGCGGCAGCCAATGTATGATCCCGCAACGTCCGAACTCATCAGGTCCACCCCAGACTTGCCCGACCTGGACCGCGAAGGTTTGCCTGACCGACTTGCACGTGCTTTCGCCGAGATCGTATCGGCAAGGGTACTGCTTCGCGAGAGTGAAAATGGGGAAGAGCTTCTCGAGGGCACAATTCGATTTGCACGCCGGTTGGCGCAGACCAATGAAGCATTGGTAGCCATTAATCCCGATAGAGAAAACCGGGCAGCGGCAGGCTTTGTTGCCGCAACGGCTTATCAGTTGGTTCATCAAGCGATCGCTCTACGGGACTCGGACCAGCCAGTTTCATTTGTATCGCCGAATACGATCAGTCCGGATGTTTCGGCAATGCTCCTGTTCTTGGTAGCCGGGGCATCGGCTGATGCTGCTGAGGTGGCAGACTCTATCCGCATCCCGAGCGGCGATTGGCTGCAGTCGGAACTGATTCTTCACTTGATCATGCTCGCAAAAGGACAAGTTGGTCGTATTCGGAATCGAAAGCGACCGCCCCAAGACCGACTCGTCTCGGGTACCGGTGGCGAGCGAGCCAATGCAGCGCTCTACTATCGACTCTTGCGAGGTGTGCGAGCCTTGGCCTTCGTGCTGCAAGGGCGTCGAGTGAGGGGGATGGTCGATCCAATTGCAGTCTTCTCTGAAGTAAAGTCGCTCGCCGCCGGCGCATCAGATCTGGAGGATACATTCCCCGAAGGTGCAATCGCTGTCTTTCCCGGACCGTTCCATTTGGCCAGTCTCTTGATCGCTGCAGGCTCCGCCCTGATGGAAAGCGCCGTCGTTAACCTACCGCCTCCGGATGGCGTACCTGAGGATCGTTGGACCGAGGCCATGAAAACGGTTGCCGAGACGCGCCCGTATCTGTGGCGTAATCACAAGGACGCCGTCGCCCAAGGGTACCTCAAGATTGGCACATCTGCTGCGATAGGGTTCCCCACTGGAGCCGGGAAGTCGACGACCGCACAACTCAAAATTCATGCAACTTTGTTATCCGGGCGCAAGGCGGTATTCCTAGCTCCTACGCACGCTCTCGTTGATCAGACAGCACGGGACCTGCGCGGTGCATTTCCGCGGGCAACCGTTCGCGGTGAACGTATGGACGAATTCGGGTTTTCTGGGGATAGCGACGAGTTGCCGGACGTCATGGTGATGACTCCAGAAGCCTGTCTCCTTACCAGTCATATGGAACCAGAGCGGTTTGATGACGTCGGTCTTTTGATCTTCGATGAATGTCATCTGATGCATCCGAGCACTGACGGAGACCGGAGAGCAATCGACGCGATGCTATGCATCTTGGGGTTTACCCGCGTTGTACCGGACGCCGATATCGTCCTGATGTCGGCTATGATGAAGAACACATATGAACTGAGCGGTTGGCTGGCGGAGCTGACAGGTAGAAACTCTCTTGCTCTCGACAATGCATGGAAACCAACCCGGCAACTAAGGGGATGCGTCGTTTACGATGAAAAGAGACTTGCTGACCTGCGAAAACTCTTGCGGAATGCTCGCGCAAAAAGCTCCACTGCGGGGGTTCCTGCTGCGGTAAAGCGCAAGCTGACGGCAAAACCAAACGCGTTCTTCAGCGTGAAGCAGACATGGGCGTCACAGGTTCGCCGCGACTATGCTCTTGTACCACTCTTGAACGAAACACTTCAGCTTTCGACAAACAAGTTCTGGAAAGTGACGCCCAACTCCGGTGTCGTTGCATCTTCAGTCGCTGCTGCAGCCGCTGGAGCAGGGCTACGAACTCTCGTCTTTTCTCAATCCATACCGAATGCCTTTTCTATATCAGAAAAGGCCGGGGCAGCGCTTGATGAATGTAGTGTCGAACTGACTGAAACTGAGCAGCGTCTGTATGAGATTTCCGTCGATGAAATGGGTGGTGCTGATCAGCTGTACTTGACTCTTGTGGGCGGAAAATTGGCATCCCAGGCTGCGACGCACCATGGACAATTGCTTCCTGAGGAACGCCAGCTAGTGGAGGCGCTGTATAAGCGAAAGGGGGCGTTGGCCGTGCTCGCAGCGACCCCGACGCTCGGTCAAGGTATGAACTTGCCTGCCGATTTGGTCATCATAGCAGAAGACAGCCAATTCGACGCCTCTTCCGGTCGAAAAGACCTCCTGGGCCCAGAGGACCTGCTAAACGCAGCCGGTCGTGCCGGCCGGGCAGGCGAAAGCGCAACCGGTATCGTTCTAGTCATCCCCGGACAGGTCGTCGGCCTGGACGATGCTGAGAACAAGATCGGGTCAAGATGGAGTAGGCTGCGAGACATATTTGGCCAAACCGATCAGTGTTTGGTGCTGGACGATCCATTTACGGCCCTAATGGACCGTATCCACAATAGCGCAACTGAAATCGGTGACTTGGAGCGTTACGTCGTCGCGCGCTTGGCAGAAACTGATCATGGCGACGATGGAAAAGTTGACATACGACTTGGCCTCGCGAGGAGCTTCGCGGCTTATCGTAAACGTCAAGATGCGGACGAAGACTGGGTTGAAAGCAGAACTGCCGCAGCACTTTCACTTCTGAAGAGCGATGATGGAGACCTAGCCGTTGAGCAATTGTCTTTGCGCAACACCGCATCCATGTTGGGGCTGCCGGAGGATATTCTGGACGACATGTCAAAGGCTCTCAGCAAGCACGGTTTTAGAAACTTCAAAACCGTCGAAAGCTTGTGCGATTGGGTGTTCGAGTGGCTGATGGTTAAACCGGAGTACCTGGTTCGCTTGGTCAAGTTGGAGACCCTGGAGTATCTCTTCGGAACGGAAATCAAGAAGCTAAAGGATGATCAATCGCGTGCATCCTACTCACTTCCGAAGCTTCGCGCGGCCTTGAAGGACTGGATGAACGGTGCGCCGCTCAAGAAAATTCAAAAGCGGCTTTCTGACAAAACACGCGACAAGAAGCGCTCTACGAGTGCTCGAAAGTTCGTGATTAGACTTGTTCCTGATCTCGCCCATCTCATGGGGGCGCCGCTTCAAATCCTTCAGGGTCATGTCAACGTGCATTCGGCGGAAAAGACAGAACCGTGTACAGCGATGGTGTTTGCCAATCGTTGCGTAAGGCGGGGATTTTCAAATGCTGAGATGGCCGCGTTTGGGTCACTTATGTGGTCAGCCAAATGGTCGCGGCGTGAAGTCCATCGACATTTCGCAGAAATCGTACCCTATCTCAAACCGGCTGCGGTTAGTGAATCTCAAGAGGCATTGGAAGCACGCGTGGAGTCCGCTTCTGATAGCGAACTAAACAATAGAGATCTGGACGACCTCATCTAATCAGCAAGATTGGACGGCTCGACAATTTCCAATTCCGGCAGATCCCGCAGGCTCTGCAGATCGAACGTCACCAGAAACGTCTCCGTCGTCACGAAGGTATGCGGCGCCCCGGGCCGCGGCGACCGGGGCCCGCTGGCGATCAAGTCCTTGTACCGCAGCCGGGCCAGAAGATCGCGACTGACCTCCTTGCCGAAGATGTCGGCCAGCCCGGCGCGGTCGATCGGCTGGTGATAGGCAATGGCGCAGAGCACCCCCATCTCCATCTCGGTAAAGGCGAGGGACTGGTCACCAAGGTCGGCGGTGGTCTTGATCGCATCGGCAAACTGCGGTCGCGTGCGGAACATCCAACCGCCAGCCACTTGGGCCAGTTCGTAAGGACGACCCGTCAGCTCGGCCTGGATGTCCTCGATCAGCATCTCCACGGAGGCCCCCTGCCCCACCACGCGGGCCAGATCTTCGCGACTTACCGGTGAGGCACTGGCGAAGAGCACCGCTTCGACCCGGCCCATCCATTCGCGCCAGCGCAACTCCTGCGGCAGGTCCTCGAGCTCGCGGTCAAAAACGGCGCCGCTTTCATCCGCCGGTTGCCGTTTCCTCGTTGCCGTCGTCATGGCGCGATCCCATAGAGCCGGAAAGTAGGCCGCCCGGTCAGTTCTCGCGCCACGCCCAGCTCGACCAGCCGGTCGCAGAACCGCCGCGCGGCACGATCTGTCATGGAGATCGACGTGCCGCGAACAAGTGGTGACAACTGTCACTGTACCCTAATTAATCAGAATCTGCGGATTCAGGGTCATTTTGGGCATTTTTGTACCCTTAATTGCAGTATATCCACAGGCCCGGTGCTTCAGGATTTGACCGCATCTGAGCACCTCCAAATTGCATCGGCCCGCGCCAGAAGCGCTTGACGATCTGCCCCAGATCCAAGCTCGGAGATGGCCTGCCGGGCTGCTCGTAGAGCGCTTTCTGACGCTCTCGACTTGCTCGTTCTATGTTCTTCCTGTTCCGGCAGATGTTCTGTTTCCCGCCGTCCCGGAAGCCGCTGGTCGAGGTCATTCGACAGAGCACGCATCCGTTCAATCACCCGACCATGCTGCGGAAAGGCGCGGCGTAACCCCCGAACCGCCCAATAGTTTCCTCTCAGAATGAGGGTAGCGCCCACAATGGGACGGGTCACGCCGACACCAACCGCGGCAAGTGCCATCAACCTTTCGCGCCCGTTCCCAGATGTGAGCGACCCCAGATTCCCGATCTCCAGCGCTGCCAAGAGATGCAAGGTCAAATCCACCCGGCGCAACCGCGCGGGATTGTTCGTGGTGACGGCGGACTTCAGAGCTTTGGCACCGCGATCAGCGCGCGCAAGAAGCCGACCTGATACGGCTACTTTTGGATACTGGCAAGTTCATCCAATCAGGAGCGTCTCTTTGCTTTTTTCACTAATTCTTGCAGTTATCGCCATCGTTTCGAGTAGTTGGATACATCTTGCGGTCATGCGGTGGGTATCGGTTGGCATGGCAAAGATACCTTTGGAGCCGTTCAATCGTGTCATGATGGCCGTACTGATCCTGTTTTTCGCGCATTTCGCCGGAATAGTTGTCTTTGCAGGCATGTTTGGCGTCGGTCACCAGCTTTTGAGCATCGGCGGCTTTTCCGGTGAGAGCGTTGATACCGTTCTGGATTATTTTTATTTTTCCGTCGTCAGCTATACGTCCCTTGGTCTTGGCGATATTTTCCCGACAGATCACCTGCGTCTTCTGACGGGCGTCGAGGCCTTGACCGGACTGTTGCTGATCGCGTGGTCAGGTGCATATCTTTTCGCGATGATGAACGGCTTTGGGATTGGCCCCCCTGCGCCGAGCCTGACAAACCGAAAAAATGAAAAAGGGCATACCCGACACCTGCTAGCCGGACGCGCCTTTTTCAGGAGGGCTATAGCACTTTCGAGAAGTGTTTCAGTGGTCTTCGCTGGGTCGTGGTGCAGTCCAGCGCGACAGATAAATCCGTTGGAACACAAAGACTGATGTGATCGCAATCACAGCGTACACAACAATGAGCGGATCGGATTGCAGCTTCATAGCTGTAAAGGCCACCAGCACCACAGCGTCAAACAACAAGGCCAAGACGATGACAAATGCTTTCGCTTCAACCTCTTTTCGCATGAAGCGCAAGACGCCCCAATGGACGATCATGTCCATGATCAGATAAAAGAAAGCCCCCAATGACGCGATCCGGGTCAGATCAAAAAACACCGCAAGGATAGAGGCGATCACCACCGTATAGACCAGCGTGTGACTGCGGATAGGTCCCGACATCCCGAAATGCCGGTGCGGGATCATGTTCATATCGGTGAGCATGGCCAGCATCCGCGACACCGCAAAGACACTGGCAAGAACACCAGACGCCGTCGCAACAGCCGCCAGCACGACGGTAAAATAGAACCCCGCGTTGCCAAGTGCGGGTGCGGCGGCCTCAGCCAATGAATAGTCTTTGGCCGCGATAATCTGGTCTATCGTCAGGCTTGATCCGACCGCAAAGGCCACAATCAGATAGACAACAACACAGATCGTGATCGAGATAATGATCGTGCGGCCAACATTGCGGTGCGGATTGATGATCTCGCCGCCGCTGTTGGTGATCGTGGTGAACCCCTTGAACGCCAGAATGGCAAGGGCCACGGATGCTATAAAGCCGGTGATATCAAATCCGCCAGACGCCGTGCTCGCCGCGGCGAATTGAAACCCGCTTGCCCAAAGTGCTGCTATGCCGAACAACGCGATACCGCCAATCTTGAGCACCGCCATAATCAGCGAGAGCAGTCCAACCGATCGGCTACCGGCGATATTGACGAGAAAGGCAAAAAGGATCACCCCAACGGCAAGGATCGGCACCAGCGGACCACCAGTTATGTCGAAGGGTCGCAAGACATAAGTCGCAAAGGTTCGCGCAACGAGGCTTTCGGAGATCACCATTGACAGCGCCATCAACAGCGCCGCCGCTGCGGCAATTGCACCCGGTCCGTATGCCTTTTGCAGGATCATCGCGATGCCACCCGAAGACGGAAACGCATTCGACATCTTTACGTAGCTGTATGCACTGAAACTTGTGATGATCCCGCCCACGACAAACGCCAATGGAAAGAGCGGTCCGGCCAGCTGCGCGATCTGACCTGTCAGCGCGAAAATACCGGCTCCGATCATCACGCCGGTGCCCATCGCCACCCCGCCGCTTAGGCTGATGGAGCCTTTATTTTCAGTGTCGCCGCCGTGTTGATGATCCATTTAGAACGCCTTCATTTTCGATTTGTTGCGGGTTTTGCAATGGGCGGACGATCCGGCGGCGCGATCCGGTAATCGCGCTTGTCGCTCAACAAAGGATTGGGCGTCCGCACCAAGCATATCTCGTTGTTTACAGTATAGATAAGTGAGCTGGGAAGTGAAGGTCTGAGCTGGACTGTGTCTCAGGGATTTGGGGCGATCCAGAGCAAGAGCTACCAAAAAAATCATGCCGGTCCGTGCACGACATATGCATCACGATGCACATCTGCCGCGCACGGACCGGCTTTGGTTTTTTCGGACATCGTTACCTGATGCTGGCGCCGAGATGGTCTAGCTACAACAGCAGCCACCGGATTTTGCAGCAGGTGTTTTGACGGATGCCTGTGATGCCGCTGGGGCATCTGCAACCTGGCTGGCCTTGTTTCCACCGCAGCATCCTCCGCCTTTGGCGGTTTCAACTTCAGATGGTTCGGTTTTGGTTGTTGTCTGGTCTATTTGGGCCTCCTGACACTAAGGGTACATATATCAGACGCCATAAGCGCCACTTCGTTACAGTGGAATAATCGTTGCCCGTTTTTTTTCGCGTCAATTTTGGGCAACGACCCGTAACGGTGTTCAAAATTGAATCAGGTGTTACAAAAATGCGGGCGCCCTGCTTCCGGCGGGCGGATTTTCGTCGTTACAGTGCAGCAGGAAAATCTTCCAGTAAGGAAAAATGATGCGATCTATTTTTGCGACTTCCGCCGTCGTCATCGGTCTGGGCTTACCCGGCGTGACAATGGCTCAGGAATTAAGTCTGTCCGCAGGCGCAACCCTCACCAGCCGATATGTTTTCAACGGCATTGAACAGACTACCGGCGCGGCGTTCCAGCCTTGGGCGGAGGCCGAGTACGAAGGTTTTTATGCAGGCGTCTGGGCGTCAAACACTGCCAGATCAATTGTTGGCAGTTCTGTTGAGGTGGACCTCTATCTGGGCTATCGCAATGAAGTCGGCAAGTTCAACTACGATCTGGGATATACCCGATACTATTATCGCAACCCGAGCAATGACTGCTGCGGAGAGGTCATCCTGTCATTGGGGTACTCCGTACTGGATCCGCTGGATGTCGGCCTTCGGTTTGCGCATGACCCCGTTGCGGATTACGTTAATTCAAGCGTCTCGATCGACTACGCATTCGATGACAAATTTGGTGCTTCAGCCAACTACGGCACGATCAGCAATGGGGGACACGACTACTGGAGTGTCGGTGGCAGCTATGCGATCTCCGATAACTTTGGCATTGACGCGTCATGGCATGACACCAGTATCAGTGACGGATTGTTGATTGTATCGCTGACCACCGAATTCAGCCTGCGCTAAGTTTTCCAAGACGGACAAAGCGCCGTATCCGGCTTTTGCTGGACGCGGCGCTTTGCGTTGCGCTGTCAAAATTTGATGATCCATGTCGGTTATGCATGAACCACATTGAAGGTTTGCGATCAACTGGGCAACAGCCCCGCAAATGCCCCCATAGACAGGGTAATCAGGACAGTGACCGTCGCCACGACAACAAGCAGGGCGTGTGGTGACGGGGTGTCCATGCCGGTTTTTGAGCTTGCGGTCTGATACATCGGCACCACGATGCGCAGATAAACACCAAGCGCCAGCACGGAATTCAGGATGCCGATCACCGCAAGCCAAAGGAACCCTGCCTCAACTGCAGAGGTGAACAGATAGACTTTGCCGACAAATCCAAACAGCGGCGGGATGCCGGTGAGCGACAGAAGGAATATCACCATCGACAGCCCCATAATTGGTCGATTGCGGCCAAAACCGCGCATGTCGACAAGGGTGCGTCCAGCTATCATCACAATGGCAAAAGCACCCAGGTTCATTGCGACATATGCGGCACCCATGATGATAATCCCCGGGACCGCAAGTGGGCTGGCGCCGAGTGCCACAATGCCGAGCAAGAAATACCCAGATTGGGCGATCGAAGAATAAGCGATCAGCCGCACCAGATTGGTCTGTACCAACGCTGTCAGATAGCCATAGGTCATTGTGATCGCTGCGATCATTGCGATCACCAGTGGCCAAGCGCTGCCGACGGGCATGTCGCGCAGCACCTGCGCAAAGGCAAAGATTGCCGCGAGCTTGGTGATAACCGACAGGTAGGCGGCAATGGAAACCGGCGCCCCGTCATAGGCGTCAGGTGCCCAGAAGTGAAACGGCACAAGCCCAGCTTTGTAGCCGAGGCCGATGATCACTGCGACCAGGCCCGCAATGGCGATCAGCGGCTTGTCCTCCAGCGCCGCGAGGTCCGAGAACAGCGTCGATCCCACGCCCCCGAACCAAAAGCTCAGCCCGTAGATCATCACGGATCCGGTGACAGCCCCGAAAACAAGATATTTCATCGCGGCCTCTGTCGCCGCATCATCGCGCGGGAAAGCCACCAGCGCAAAAGAGCCTAAGCCCGTCAGTACCACACCCAATACAAGCAGCATTGTGTCGCCGCCACCGGACAGCGTCAGCGCCCCAAGAGTAACAAGGCAGATCAGCGCATAGACGCTGCCCTCGCGCTCCTGTCCGGCGATTTCGGCGCGCGCCATCAACAGCGCCAACGCTGTGCCAGGCAGCAGGATCAGCTTGGCCCAGCCCGAAATCAGGTCGATCCGGTAAGTGCCGCTGAACACGGTTGTGTCGGCGTGCAGGACCGGCAATGTCAGCAGCGTTGCCGCCGTCAGCCCCGCCAGCCCGAGGACCAGAACCAGCCGCGCCGCGCGCGCCATCTCGGCCACGATCATCAACATGGCCACAGATGCCAGCAAAAGCTCAGGGATCAGAAAAGAAAGTTCGCGCCCCATCAGAAGCTCAGGCTTGCCATAGTTGTGTGGATCATATCGATCAACCAGCCGGGGGCCACACCGACCAGCACCGTCAGAATCAAAAGAGGCACAATCACCAGCTTCTCCCTGCGGTCTAGATCGCGCATTTCCAGCCATTTCTCGTTCTCGGAGCCAAGGAACACGGCGGCGATGGCGCGCAGATACAGGCCTGCGGTTACCACGATGGCAAGGATAGCTATGATCGCCCATGGAGCGGTATTCAGGGTCGCCAGAAACACCTGAAACTCTGCAGGGAAATGCGCCAACCCCGGCAAACCAAGTGAAGCGAACGCCATCAGGATGAACGACCAGCCCAACCACGGCACACGGCCCAGCAGACCACCAAATTCACTCATATCGCGGCTGTGGGCGCGGTCCTGCAACATGCCCAGCAAAAAGAACAACGCGCCTGTCACCAGACCGTGGCTGACCATCTGCAAAGTCGCACCGTCCAATGCAATTGTGCGGATACGCAAATCAACGGTAAGCGCGGCCACCGCCACACCCATCACGACATAGCCCATGTGGTTAATCGACGTGTAGGCAATCATTTTTTTCAGATCAGACTGTGCCAGTGCGGCGAAGGCCCCGTACAGCGCGCTGACCACCCCCACCGCTAGGATTACCTGACCGGCTTGCGCAAATGCCTCAGGCGTCATTTGCAAAGCAAAGCGTACCAGTCCGTAAGTGCCGAATTTCAGCATCACACCGGCCAGGATCACGCTGCCCGCCGTGGGTGCCTGAACATGTGCGGCAGGTAGCCAAGTGTGCACCGGAAAGGCCGGTATCTTGACTGCGAAGGTAAACAGCATCGCAATCAGCGCAAGCATCGCCGCAATGCCTGTCAGAGGTGGCATGTCGATCCAGACGCGCATGTCGAAGGTGCCACTGCTCAGATACAACCCGATAATCGCGAGCAACAGCGGCAACGACCCCAGCAACGTATAGATAAAGAACATCAGCGCGGCGCGCTGTCGGTCTTCATATCCCCATCCGGCGATCATGAAATACATTGCCTACCAGCGAGACCTCGAAAAAAACATAAAACAGCAGTCCGTCAAGCGCCATAAACGTGCCAAGTGCGGCCGTTTCGAGCATAAGCATCAACACAACATAGCTTGGCGCACGATCGCTGATCCGCGCCGAGTAGATCGCTGACAAAAAGAACAGCAACGACGTGAGCAACACCAACGGCAGGCTCAACCCGTCCAGTCCCAACCGATAAGCGGCACCAATGGCCGGTATCCACGCGAGTTCCTCAATCTGGGCGAAACCGCCCGCAATAGTGCCGCGCGACCAGATCACAAGCGTGAGCATGAATACGATACCCGTGCAGATGTGACAATGCGGCACCTGACAAAAACGCCACATCTTCAGAGGTTTCACCATGCTTAGAGGTGACCCAGTCGGGAATTCGCATTAGCATGTCGAGGTCTGCGAGAGGTCGGGCATTGGCAAATGTCATGCGTAATTCCTACCGCGTTGCGGCGCTTTTGGCCACAAAATAGCGCCCTAAGCGCCCCATCTTGTCGTTCTCCATTATGTCCAATAAGTTTACATTATCGGACATATGTAGATATGTTGCCAAACAGTTCAATGTCGTTGTCGGATGACCGGAATTGATGAGATTCAAGCACTTCCCTGAAAAACGAGTCGGGGTTCATGAGATTCTGTACCGGTATTTATGAGACTGGATGAGTCGATATTTGCGAGACTGGCGCTGTCTCGCGGCTTTTTCGTCAGACTGGCGTACTCTCTCGTCGCGCTGAGCGCGCCAGAACCGGGCCGAGATGCTTCGCCTCAACGAGAGAGGCCATGGGCTAATCGCCTGCCGGACCCGTCCCTGCCCCTCCGCATCGCTCACGAGCATGACTGAGATCGCCCAATTGACCGGATCCTCAATGATCCGCCCGATGCCGACCGTCAGCGCGAAACACTGCAAGAGCGAGCCCTGCGCCAGGGCGTGGAGACCGGGTCGCACCGGCTTGGCAAGCACTGGCGCCACCTGATCGTATTCGGGAACAACGACCGTCAGCGCCTGTCGGAGGATCGGCGTGGTCAAAAAATCATGATAGTCCCGCCGGTCTTCCAGAGACATTCGTGGCTGCTCGCCGACGTTCGGCGGCGAGGCGCGGCGATGCCGTGCCGTCAGAACCTGGAGCACGTCGGGCGCTTCGAGATCACCCTGCTCCGCGCCGCGCGCCCAGGCATCGAGATGCGCGGCACCGGCCTCGGCATGCCCTTCAAGTTTCTTGAAGCAATCCGTACCGAAGCGGTCGGACAGGGTCTCGCCGGTGGCGTCCCGAAATTCCACGCCATGCACCGGGCAGCGGAATCGCCACGGCAGCGCTGTGGGTTTGCGTTGCGGTTCTTCGGGACAGTGCGGGCAGTAATACCGGTTCTTCCGCGCGATCATCATGCGCGCCGCAGCCCCCAACTCCAGGAAAGTCATGGCCTGCACCGCCTCGAGCGCGAGACCGGTGCGGGCCGCAATCAGGGCCCCCTGCCCTTCCGAAAGACGCCATTCCAGGTCGAACACGTCGTGCCCCTTTAGACCAAGTGCGGCGACAAACTCGGCAACCGTCATGGCGTAGAACGGGGCCATGCGCGCGATCCAGGAGGACAGCCGCTCGTCGGTCTCTGGGGAGTATACGACCGGCAGGCGCCCGCCCCCCGTCACACCGGCTCTCCCAGGACAGCCTGTAACCGGTCGCCGCCCAGGATATCGCGCGAGAGGATACGTTCTTCGCCGCTTTCGATGGCGGCGATCGCCAATTGTGACAAGATCCAAAAGATGCCCGAGGTGATGCCGCCGGTCACCTTGATCATCCGCGTCAGCGCCTTCTCGTCGATCTGGCTTTGGCGCCGAAGCGGCAGCGTGCGCGCGAGCGTGCTCATCAGCCCATTCAGATCCTCGCCCTCCCGCCAGGGCGGCAGGGCAAAGGCCTCGAAGCGACGCACCAGCTGATCATCGGTGCGCAGCGCGTTGCGAGCCTGCGCTGTACCGACACAGACCAGCGGGATGCGCAGCTCGTTGCCCAGAAAGCGCAGCATGTTCAGGAAACGCGCCTGTTCGCGGATCGTCCCCGCCTGCAGACTGTGAATCTCGTCGATCACCAGCATATGAGGGCGCAACTCGGTGAGCAGGCGCAGTGCCAGGCTTTCAAGGACAGCAAGCGTTGCGCGGGGAGGTTCCGGGGCACCAATTGCAGCCAGAATTCGGCGGTAGAAGCGCGATTCATCAGGCCCAGACACCATCTGCACGGCGACGACCGGCATATGCAGCCGTCCGCTGGTCTCGTCGAAGCACGATGCGTGATCGCGGGTGAACTTCTCGATGATCATCGTCTTGCCCATGCCGCTGTCGCCGACAATGAGCAGGTTCGGCATGCGGGCGCGCTCGGGAAAGGACATCAGCGTTTCCAGCTTCTCCAAGGCAGCCTCGGCCCTGGGATAGGAAATCCAGCGGTCGGCGCGAATCCGGTGAATGCGCTCCTCGAAGCTGAGCGCGGCGATCTCGCCAGCCCCCGGATAGAGATGCGGGAACTCAATCATCCTCGTACCACTCCTCGACCTTGAAGCCAGGATGACTGAGGAACGGGCTCCCCTCCCCTTCCGGCGCAGGCAGAGCTTCTGGCGCGGCGATATCCGGTGTCACATCGATCATCGGCAGAGGGGCGAGATGCGACCGTCGAGCCTGATGGCGCCGTATCGCCTTTGTCTGCCGCTCGGCGCTGTCGACGAGGTCGCGCTGCGCCTCGATCGTCCTGAAAATAAGCTCCTCATCTACCGACCGGCGCCCGGCCTCGCGCAAGGCGCGCCGCGCCGCGCAGTGCTCCCAGAGCGTGACCGCAGGCCGTGTCAGATCCGCCGGTCGGGCTTCGATGATCCCGCCCTCTGTCAGCACGAAGATGCGCGAAAGATCACGCGGGTCGTATTTAAGCGTGAACTTGCGGCTTTCCCGGCCCATCAGCCAGCGCAACTCGTCCGCCCAGTAGCGGATGTGGAAGAGATGCAGGCCGTCACGCTGCAGGACACGTTGCTCCGAGGGCAGGAAATCGACGAGGAACTGCCTCAGATCGGCGGGCATGCGGAGTTGGGCCTCTTCCACCCGCGTGGCCCAGACCACTGCAGGTGTGGTTTCCAGCGCGCTATGGACCCGCGCATGGTAGGAGCCGGTAATTTCCAAGGCGAGCCAGGTTTCCAGTTCATCGAGCGTCATCACCGCCTCGGCTTCAGCGTCGAGGTCGCCGCGATCGAAAATGTTCGAAAAATGCGACCCCGGCAGCAGGTGAACCGCGCCCATCACGGTGCCGATCAGCCGCTCGATATGCCCGCCATAGCGCGGCGTACCGGGCGGGCGGTACTGCAGGTCGATCTGGTATTCGGAACAGGCAAGCTGAAAAGCCCGGGCATGGAACTCCGCGCCATTGTCCACGTAAATCGCGTTCGGGATGCCCCGCGTTGGCCAATCCGTGCTGATTCCACGCGCTGTGAGCCAATGCGATTTGTCCATAACCACATGGGTCAAACACAGTGCGACGGCCAGTAGCGATGGCGGCTCCAGCGACAGGTAAAACCCGAGAACCATGCGGGTATTCACGTCGATCGCGACCGTCAGCGTCGGCCGGCCGAGTGGGCGTCGCGTCACCGGATCTACCACTGTCACGTCAGCCTTGGTGTGGTCGATCTGGACGATATCCAGCAGATCGCTGGCGACCAGCATCCCAGGCGTGGCCAGATAGCGGCGCTCAGCCTTGTCCTTCCCCTCCCGCCTGGCCATGAGTTTTGCCTGATCCTTCCGATCCAGCCAGCGGCCAAGGCGTCTGATTGAAGGAGGTGCCAGCCCTTTCGCCTTGCAGTCGGCTGCAACCTCGCGCCAGAATCGGGTCTTGGTCGGTTTGCGGCGGGTGGCATAGAACGCCTTGAAATGATGGGTCACGATCTCTTCCACCGCCGGGTTCAGCGGCCGCATGCCAGGTTTGGGCCCCCGAGTGTCCGGCAGAAGTGCGCTGGTCCGCCCGTCCTCGCGGAACTGCTTCACCAGACGAAAGAGCGTCGATCGGCTCACATTCAACTGGCGCATGGCCCAGTCGACATTGCCTTGAGTGAGCTGGGCCGGCAGCTCAGCGAGCACCCGGGCGCGGTACCCAGCCTCTTCCCAATCCTTGTCAGTCGAAAAATTATCGGACATAAGTTACTCAATGCATGGATGCTGGATAGTCTCACCAATAGTGACTCAAACCGGCGTCCAGTCTCACATACCCTGAATCGGTTTCAGAAATGCGACACAGGCAAGCTATTGAAGACAAATGGAACGCAGTCTCAGAAATTCCGGCAGACCGACAGATTCGGCCAAAATCCTCCCTCTCGTCGAGGAAATTTCCATTTAACCGGTGGACAGGCCTCTTGCTCAATCTGTGGACTCGTTCCGCTCCAGCTTCAACTGCGCGCTTTCCTTTGCCGTTCCGTGGATCTCGCCCATCCGTGAGCCACGGCAATGGGGCGGCACGCCGGAACAGGACGAGGGCGGCCTCCGGCACGACTGCGCCGGGCACCAGATCTGCTCCAAAGAGATCATGCAAGATCACCAGCGTCAGAGCCCGCCAGCGCACTGATAGGTGCTGAAGAGGCGCAAGCCGACCGACGGCCGCGCGGGCTTCGTAAGGGCAGTTCCAGCCCGGTTCATCGTACCAGAGCACAAGGACAGGCCGGGCTGCCCCGTCACGATCAAGCGGTGCCCAGAGGGTGCGAATTGCATGCTCGAGTCGATCAAGGCAGCCGGGGCCACCTATGACGATTCCGCTGATCTGGCGTTGGATCTCGAGAACGTTTGCAGCAAAATCTGCCTTCAAAGGGTCCTCTGTCTCCCCTCCCCCACTGGTCAGAACGGCATCGCACTTATGACAGAAGGGCCGCAGCAGACCATTCAGCATGCGAAAAGAAAGCCTCAGGCCGCTGCGACACGCAGGGCAGCGATCCAGAAGCATGGTCCGGTGTTCCGGGCAAACCACCTGCTCCGCCAATCGCCAATTCACCCGAAGATAGGCATCGCGACCGGCAGCGACATCCGCATCGAAACAGGCAAGGCAGACCGGGACTGTCTCGGTCAGAAGCCAGCCCTGCGGCCGACCAGAATATCGGGAAGCCAGTGACCTGCGACGAAGCCGTTCCGGATCGATCCTGCAGGCCTTCGCCCATAACCTGAGCAGCCCCATGTCCGGCACCACATCGTCAATCTGCCGTGCGCCTGGGTACCTACCCGCCTGCCCCGCCAGGAACACCATCAGCTCAAAGGGCTCCGCCCCGTAGCGCGCGGCAACCCGCGCCGTCCAAGACGTGAGCAATTCGTCACGGAATGGACGCGGTGCGACGGGCAATCTGGCCGGCACCATCATGCCCCGACCCGTTGTTGCACGGGCTTTCCCCGCCGCCGAGCGGTCTGGGTCATCGAGACCAGCGGCAGCACCAGATTGTCGCCAAAACTATCCGCGTCGAGGCGCTCCTTGCCCGACCGGACCGCATCTTCTGCCGCCGTCTCGATCAGGCGGAAGATGCGCGCCGTCACACCGGAGGTCAGCTTGTGAATCCGTTCTCTGGCCTCCCCACTGATCAGAGCGGAGGCCTCGCGCAAAGGCAGGATGCGTTCGAAACTTTTCAAGAGCCCGGCGAAGGCGGTATCGTTCTGCCAGGGCTTGAGATGGAACGCCTCGAAGCGCTCGGCCAGTTGTGCATCGGTCAGCAACGCCTGGCGCGCGAGGTCAGTCCCTGCACAAACCAGCGGGATCCGTAAATCATTGGCCAGAAACCTTATGGCGTTGAGAAATATGCGCTGCTGGCGGAACGTACCAGCGAGCATACCGTTCACCTCGTCGAGGATGATCATCTTCGCCCCCACGGTCCGTAGCAGCGATCGGCAGATATCCTTCTCGCGGGCGAGCGTACCGCCTGCCATCGCCGGTGCCCCCATGGCCGCCAGAAGTTCGCGGTACAGATCGCGCTCAATGGGTTCAGAAGGTACCTGCGCGACGACCACCGGACGCTGGTCAACTCCGGTGATCTGGCTGAACTTCGGCGGGTGGTCGCGTTCAAACTTGCGGACGATCTTGGTCTTGCCCATGCCGGTATCGCCATAGATCAGCAAGCAGGGCATCCGGTCACGCGGCGGATAGGTCAGCAGGTTCTCCAGACGTGCCAGAGCAACCCCGGACTGATCGAAACCGATCCAGCGGTCGGCCCGGATCCAGGCGATGCGCTCATCATCAGGCAGCGCCGCGAACCGGCGGTAGGCCGGATCAAGATGTGCAACTGCGCAGCCTTCGGTCACGACCATTCCTCAACTTCGAACCCCGGGTGGTCCCTGAGCACATTCTCACTTTCCTCTGGTTCCGGGACGGCATCCTCAGCCTCGTAGGCCCCTGCCCCATCAAGCGCTCGGTCTCGTCGCTCGAGAAACCGCCTGGCTTCCCGGGTTCTACTGCTGGCCGCATCAACCAGGGCGCGCTGTTCCTCGATCACTGCGAATATGAGATCTTCGTCCTCGAGCGCGCGCCCGCGCTCGCGCAAAATCGCCTGCGCACGGCGATGCTCCGCAAGGGTGATCGACGGATGGCGCAGATCTGCAAACCGCACGGGATATCGTTGGCCCTCAGGGCTCCGGACAAAGACCGTGGAGAGGTCACGAGGATCGTAGAACACGCGCAATTGCCGGCCCTGCCGACCCGCCCAGAGGCTCAGGACATCGTCCCAATACCGCAGGCCGAAAAGATGGATGCCATCGCGGCGCACCATGCGTTCCGTGCTCGGCAGAAAGTCGATTCGGAACCCCTCCGGGTCATATGGACGACGCACTGGTGCCTCGCGTCGCCCACAGGCCTCGTTCCAGGCCGCAACTGGCGGAATCCCGAGCGCACGGTGCCGTTCAGCATGATAACGGGTGATTTCCAGCGCCAACCAGCGCTCCAGCTCGTCGAGCGTCATCGCCGACTTGCCCACGGAATCGTAGTCACCACGGTCCTTGATGCTGCTGAAGGTCGATCCCGGCAGCAGGTGGACCGCCCCCATCATTGTGCCGATCAGCCGCTCGATGTGACCGCCGTAATGTGGTGCCCCAATCGGACGGTACTGTAGTGAAATCCCGTGCTCTTCCGCACCCCGCTTCATCGCCTTCGAGCGGAATTCCTTGGCATTGTCGACGTGAATGGTCTCCGGCAATCCTTCTGCTGGCCAGTCCGCGTCGATCCCCAAGCTTTCCAGCCAGTTGAATTTGGGCTGCACCAGGTGCTGAATGGCCAGTGCCACCGACAAGGCCGATGGCGGCTCCAGTGTCAGATAGAATCCCGCCACCATGCGGCTTGCGACGTCGATGGCGAGCGTCAGCCAGGGCCGTTGCAAGGGTTTCCGATGAACCCGGTCCACAACGATGACATCCACCAGCGTGTGGTCGATCTGAACCACCTCATAAGCCCGTTCGACCTGATAGCTGCCCGGCACTGGGTGATGGCGCTGGCGAGAAGCCTTAGCGCCCTCACGCACCGCCGTGAGTTCCGCCGGATCGATCGCCGCCACACGGTCCCGGAGCGTGGTCCAGCACGGGGGACGTAGCCCTCTCTTACTGCACCGCCTGCGCACCTCCTTTTGGAGGGCGTTGATGCTTGGCTTCTGGAGAGACTTGTAGAAATCCTCGATCGCGCCCGAAATCACCCTTTCGATCTCGTCATGCAGCCGGCGGCTACCCGTCGGTGTCCCGACCTGAGCTGCCAGCAAGGAACTGGCAACCGGGCGCGTCTTGTACGCTGAGATCAACTCGTACAGGCGGGAGCGCTTTAGACCAAGATCGCGGCAGGCCTTGAGAAACTCGGCACGGTTTGGTGACGCCTTGCTTGCAAGGCGACGGATCACAGCTTCCCGCGCGACCGCCTGTTCCCACGCAGCATCGTCGACGGCGTTGATGTCTGATCGATCCACCATGGCCAAACCCAGAAAATAGGTGTCTTATGTCCGATAATGAAACTATAATCCGGGAATGAAACAGAAACATGAACACAATGATATCAATAAGTTAGTGTCCACCAATGAAACAAGAACGACATCTCAATACTAATGAGTTTTCGGGGGAAACATGGCCAAAAAGGACGAGAAGTTGAGCTCAGCACGTCCTCGTACATCCAAAGATGCTCAGGGTGGCGCACGAGATCAAGAGAACAGTAAAGGCATCACCCTGCCCTCGCATGTGGCTGGCTCAGGCACTCTCGATCAACTGGTAGAAACCGCACGCGGCTATGCAAAGCAAGCGGCCTCTGAGAACACCCTGAAGGCCTACGCGAAAGACTGGGCGAACTTTGCCCGCTGGTGCAGACTGAAGGGAACGGATCCTTTGCCGCCTTCACCCGAGATGATCGGGATCTACTTCGCCAACTTGGCGGCACCCACGGGAAAGGCCCCTGCCCTCTCGGTCTCGACCATCGAGCGCCGTCTTTCTGGCCTTAGTTGGAACTACAAGCAACGCGGCTTCAATCTCGACCGCAAGAACCGGCATATAGCCACAGTGCTGGCCGGCATCAAACGCAAGCATGCACGCCCCCCGGTGCAGAAGGAAGCAATCCTCGCCGAGGATATCCTCGCGATGGTGGACACCCTTCCTTTCGACCTCCGCGGTCTGCGAGACCGGGCCATCCTGCTCCTCGGCTATGCAGGCGGTCTGCGCCGGTCGGAAATTGTCAGCTTGGACGTCCACAAGGACGACACGCCGGACTCGGGCGGTTGGATCGAGATCTTCGACGAGGGTGCCCTACTCACTCTCAATGCCAAGACCGGCTGGCGCGAGGTCGAGATCGGCCGTGGCTCTAAGGATCAATCCTGCCCTGTCCATGCGCTCGAGCAATGGCTGCGCTTCGCCAAGATCGACTTCGGCCCGATCTTTGTAAGCACCTCGCGCGATGGCAAACGCGCATCTGAGACCCGGCTTAACGACAAACATGTCGCACGCCTGATCAAGCGCACAGTCCTGGACGCCGGAATTCGGTCGGACTTGCCTGAGAAGGAACGGCTCGCACTGTTTTCTGGTCATTCGCTGCGTGCCGGCCTCGCCAGTTCGGCAGAAGTTGATGAACGTTATGTCCAGAAGCAGCTCGGGCACGCTTCGGCCGAAATGACCCGCCGTTATCAACGCCGGCGCGACCGGTTCCGAGTGAACCTGACGAAGGCAGCCGGGCTGTGACGAGGATCAGCAGTCTTCGGATTTCAACGCCGAAAGTGAAGCAACAAGGCGAGGGAGATCGCTGCGGGCGGCTGGGTCATCCTGAATGAAAACGGCATGGTTCTGTTCTTGCGCGCCTAGTCCGGCCTGCGCGAGATCAAAACCCTCCCGCGCGCGCTGATCAAAATTGCTCGGTACATGCCGTCGAACGCTAAGTGTACTATGCCAAGATAAACGCAAGTCCGCTGTTCCGCCGCACCATCCGCGACAACAACCGCGTGCTGGATGCGCAACAGTCAGACAAACACGTGGCGCAACTGATCAAACAGACGGTGCTGGCCGCCGGACTGCGCAGCGACCTGCCGAAAAAGCAACGCCTCGCCTTATTCTCGGGCCAGTCCCTGCGCGCCGCACAGGCATAGCCTCCGATGGAAATGATGTGGGCCTAACGGCGCCCCGGCATCGTCACAGAATACGCTGATGTGGGGCATCGCCGTGGATAACATCGGTCAATTGCAGGTGAGAACATGGGTGAAACCGGGCAGGGGCGTCAAATTTGGGTCATTCCTTTCAAATTCTCCCGCCCCTGCGGGATACAAGCGCCCTCGCCGCACCCCACTAAATAATCAACTATTTGATTTTAATAGACAAAAAACGAGGTAACCCATGGGTTACCCCTATCTTTATAGCGGTCTTACACTTGAACCGCTGCGCAGCTCATCCTCAAAGGCTTTGATCGCGCGTTCCAGCAAAGGCTTGGGAATGGCGGCGAAATCATCCTTGCTGACGATTCGGCATTCACCCCGCCGCGCCGTCACCTTGAGGGAGCCGACGTGAAACTCAAACTTCTCACGCGGCTCCAGCTTTTTCTTTTGGGTCTGCGGCGTTCCCTTGGTGGCCTCCACAAATCCGGCCAGCACCTTGTTCTGTTCCTCAGGGGTTTGGCATCCCTGCAGCTTGGCGCGCAGCGCCTCGGCCGCGTCCTGGGTCTTGAACGCCCGCGCCACATCAACACCTAAGTTGCGTGAAATTGCCTTGGGGAAAGGCAGCACATCGCCCAGTTGCAACAGCAGAAAAACAAAGCTGCGGATGTAGGATTTTTTCATCTTGTGCAGCGAACCGTACAGCCGCGCCACCAGAGCATCGGGGTCCGGCTCCCCCACCCCGCCATCTTGCGCGGCGGTGATGACAACCTGTGCCATCTCGGCAAAGGTCAGATCTTCGCGAACGACGTTTTCTTCGACCATGTCAATATAGCGCGCCAACCGCCCATCATCGCCGCGTTCGATCCGCGCGGTGATCGTGCCAAAACGCGCATCGCCGGTTTCCGCCATCAGTTGCGACAGCGCGGTAAAACGACGCCACCCTTTCTTTAGCTGGTAACTCCCGTCCGGCCCCGGATAGACTTCGATGGGTTCCTTCTGGCCCCGCTCGCGGATCGAAGCCTTGAGTTCCTCCATCTCGTCCGAGGATGCCACGGCTTCCAGATCCATCCGGTCACGAGGTAAATCGTCGGCCGAGATCTGCGACAATTCCAGCGCGACCAATACGCGGCCTTCGTCCTGTGCGGCGCGGAACGCTTCGGCGTCTTTGGCATTCTGGCGGCGCTTTTCGATTTTGGCGTCGGTGGCATCTGTCAGGCTTTCCGCGGCTTCGCGCACCGCGGCACCCATCGGCCCGACCGACCGTTCGCGGCGTCTCGGGGCGTCGGGCTCCACCGGGGCAAAGCCGAATTTGTTGCTCTTGGCCATGTCACATCTCTCCTGTTTCTATGGCGCGGTCCCAGGCGTTCAGCATGGTTTCCCTGAATTCCTCATAAGATCGGTCAAAACTTTGCCGCGCGCGCTTCCAGGTTTCGCGGGTCATCTGGCGGTAGTCCTGTTCGTAAACCGACATCTGAAACCGCCCCGATTGTTCGACCGCCCGGGTCATTTCAATCGGGTTCTGGCAAACGTCAGCGCCAAAGACATTGCGAAAAGCATCCATCATCGCGGTATGCAAAGGGTTGTTGGTTTCAAAGCGGGTCATAAGGATACGGATGTCCATAAACCGTTTAGGAAGCGTTATACCTGCGTCCGCTGCCAGCTTACCAAACCCGTCCGAGATATCCTCCATCGCGTCGCCCAACTGGCCCAGATAGCTGGTGGTGGAATCGTATTCCCAGTAACCGGGACCAGAGGGGATATAGAGAATATCAGCTGCAAACGCTGCGTTTAGAGACTGGTAGCCGATGGCGGGCGGGCAGTCGAAAATGATGACGTCATATTGATCGTCGGGCAGTTCATCGAGATACCGCGCCACACATCCAAAGAACGACCATGCCTTGTGCAAGGCCCGGTATTGCGCGCTGGCAAATTCGACAAAGGCCGCGTTAGCGCAGCTGGGGATGATGTCGATGGTGGGCCAGCAGGTGGGCTGGATGAAATCCTGCGTCCGCTGCGCGCCGATGCTTTGCACATCTTCGGGCAGTTCATCGGAGGCGGGGTAAGGGCATTCTTCGGGCAGGTCATAGCTGTTCATGATCCGGTCCGCCTCGTGGCACAGATCGCGGCACATGACGCCCCAGACGGTGTTGCCTTCCTTCACCTCGACCAGGCCCATGGAGTGGGTGAGCGTGGCCTGCGGATCAAAGTCAATGCACAGCACGCGATAGCCATCAAGCGCGGCAGCATTTGCCAGGTGCTGCGCCACGACGGTCTTGCCCACGCCGCCCTTGAAGTTGGACACGGCAACGCGGATGGCGCGGCCATCGGGGCGGCGGGGCAGCAGTGTTTTACCCCGGAACCGCAGGCGGCGGCGCAGTTCGTTGATTTCCTTAAGCGAGAACCAGCGCTGGCGGCCATCATCCTGGGTTTCGCCCTGGGGCAAGGTGGGGTCATCGGCCAGTTTCTTGCGCAGGGTATCGGGGGGGATGTCGAACATGAACTGGCTGATTTCCCAGATCGAGAAGGGGCGCAGTGCCTTGACGACGCCAGGATCGAATGTTGCGCGCCGCACAGATGCCTGTTGTGCGAGACTGCGCGCGTTCATGTCCTGAAGGTCTGAATGGTCTCTCATGATGCTGCTCTTGCTATTTTCGTATTTTTCTTCAATAACGGGATATGACCAAATTGGCAAAAGCAAACTTTGGGCTTTTGAGATCCTGTAAATCGGTCACGCCATCTGGATCGCAGGACAATTCAACTATATTTGGTGACAGATAGAGAAGTTTCCAACCAGTTTTGGTGACACGAAAGCGTCGATAAGGTGACATAGTGGCGTCACCCTATACCTTATATACCTGATTCATATATTATGTTTGAAATTCTTGTATTTCGGGGAACATTGACAGAAATCGGGATTTCATGCAGTTATAAACCTCAATGAGAATCGACCCAATGGTGGTCGGCGTTGTGAGGTGAGACAGTGAGATTATCATGGAACCAAAGCGGCTGACCGGACCCGGTGCAGGGTCTATGAAATATGATGTGCTGACAGCACTAAGCGTTTCGGGGCTGCATGGCGCCCCAGCCCAACAAATTTCGATGACACGACTTTGTACCCTGATCACGGCACGGTACAATTGGAAACTGGACCATTTCTGCGTTGGCCAGCCAGAAATGGCGCGGATGTGGCATGTGACGGAACGTACCGTAAAACGCGAGATCAAACGCTGGGTGGATGACCGGCTGTTGATCTGTGTGCGCAAGGGGGTACGGGGCAGGGTCGGGGCCTATCGGCTGAACATTCTGCGGGTGTTTGAAATATCGCGCGCGACCTGGGCCGCCGTCGGCACGGATTATGCCGAACGGATGGAGAGCATGGACCCGGCCCAAAGTTCTTCGGTGGTGAAGGTCGATTTTGCCAAGACGGTGCAAGATGTCCCGCCCGTGAACGATGGTACGTCGTGGTCGGCGGTGTCAGAGCGGCTGCGCGCGCTTTATCCTGACAAGCATCGCAATTGGTTCGCGCCCCTGCGTTTTGTGTCGGACGAGGGCGGGCGGTACACGCTGGCCGCCCGCAGCGGGTTTGTTGTGCGCTATCTTGAGACCCATTTCAGCACCGTCATCGCAGAGGCGGTTCAGGCCGAAGTCGGGCTTGGCAGGCGCATTGTTCTGATCGCAGATGTCTAGGGCGCGGCGTGATGTGGCGCGGTGGGGACATCTCAAATGCCGGTACGCGTGCGCATGACCAAACCCAAGCAATCTGGTGCCTTTTCAGGCCACCGTTTTCAACCTGAAATTATCGCATACGCCGCCTGGACCTATCATCGATTTCCCATGAGTTTGCGTGATGTTGAGGATCTGTTAGCCGCACGCGGTGTTGTGGTCAGCTACGAGACTTTCCGCACTAGGGTTGCGAAGTGCGGGTTATAATACGCCAACGCTATCCGCGGAGGTCGACCTAAGGTGGCGGACAAATGGCACCTGGCCGAAGTCGTCCTTCCGATAAATGGTAAGAAGTATCGGCTGGGGCTGCGCCGTCGACAGCAAAGGCAATGTGCTGGACATCCTCGTGCAATCCTGGCGCAATAAACGGGCCGTCATTCGGTTCTTCCGTAAATTATTCAAGGCATTTGGTGAGGCGCGGGTGATCGTCACCGATAAACTCAAAAGCTACGGGCCGCCCTGAAGGAGCCTGCCCCGGGAATAGAGCATCGCAGCCATAAGGGCATCAACAACAGATCCGAAGGGTCGCACCGTCCCACCCGACGACGAGAAAAGGTCATGGGTAGGTTCAAATCAACCCGCCAAGCACAACGGTTCTTATCCATCCATAATCAGGATCAAACCATCTTCCGTCCGCGCCGCCATACACATTCAGCCGCTGCCTATCGTCAAACCAGAGCAGAGGCCCACTGAATTTGGGGCGACATCACGCGTGAGTTGATGACGACCTAAGATCTAGCGCCCTCGCTTTCGATGCCAGAAACGCCGATAACTTGACGATGCCCATGAAACTTATCAGAGCGTGCTGAGGTCAATTTATCGCGTTCTACGCCCATGATTTTCCAAAGATCCACTCAATTTAAGATGTCGTTCTTGTTTCATTGGTGGACACTAACTTATTGATATCATTGTGTTCATGTTTCTGTTTCATTCCCGGATTATAGTTTCATTATCGGACATAAGACACCTATTTTCTGGGTTTGGCCATGGTGGATCGATCAGACATCAACGCCGTCGACGATGCTGCGTGGGAACAGGCGGTCGCGCGGGAAGCTGTGATCCGTCGCCTTGCAAGCAAGGCGTCACCAAACCGTGCCGAGTTTCTCAAGGCCTGCCGCGATCTTGGTCTAAAGCGCTCCCGCCTGTACGAGTTGATCTCAGCGTACAAGACGCGCCCGGTTGCCAGTTCCTTGCTGGCAGCTCAGGTCGGGACACCGACGGGTAGCCGCCGGCTGCATGACGAGATCGAAAGGGTGATTTCGGGCGCGATCGAGGATTTCTACAAGTCTCTCCAGAAGCCAAGCATCAACGCCCTCCAAAAGGAGGTGCGCAGGCGGTGCAGTAAGAGAGGGCTACGTCCCCCGTGCTGGACCACGCTCCGGGACCGTGTGGCGGCGATCGATCCGGCGGAACTCACGGCGGTGCGTGAGGGCGCTAAGGCTTCTCGCCAGCGCCATCACCCAGTGCCGGGCAGCTATCAGGTCGAACGGGCTTATGAGGTGGTTCAGATCGACCACACGCTGGTGGATGTCATCGTTGTGGACCGGGTTCATCGGAAACCCTTGCAACGGCCCTGGCTGACGCTCGCCATCGACGTCGCAAGCCGCATGGTGGCGGGATTCTATCTGACACTGGAGCCGCCATCGGCCTTGTCGGTGGCACTGGCCATTCAGCACCTGGTGCAGCCCAAATTCAACTGGCTGGAAAGCTTGGGGATCGACGCGGACTGGCCAGCAGAAGGATTGCCGGAGACCATTCACGTCGACAATGCCAAGGAATTCCGCTCGAAGGCGATGAAGCGGGGTGCGGAAGAGCACGGGATTTCACTACAGTACCGTCCGATTGGGGCACCACATTACGGCGGTCACATCGAGCGGCTGATCGGCACAATGATGGGGGCGGTCCACCTGCTGCCGGGATCGACCTTCAGCAGCATCAAGGACCGTGGTGACTACGATTCCGTGGGCAAGTCGGCGATGACGCTCGACGAGCTGGAGCGCTGGTTGGCGCTGGAAATCACCCGTTATCATGCTGAACGGCACCGTGCGCTCGGGATTCCGCCAGTTGCGGCCTGGAACGAGGCCTGTGGGCGACGCGAGGCACCAGTGCGTCGTCCATATGACCCGGAGGGGTTCCGAATCGACTTTCTGCCGAGCACGGAACGCATGGTGCGCCGCGATGGCATCCATCTTTTCGGCCTGCGGTATTGGGACGATGTCCTGAGCCTCTGGGCGGGTCGGCAGGGCCGGCAATTGCGCGTGTTCTACGATCCTCGTGACCTCTCCACGGTCTTTGTCCGGAGCCCTGAGGGCCAACGATATCCCGTGCGGTTTGCAGATCTGCGCCATCCGTCGATCACCCTTGCGGAGCATCGCCGTGCGCAGGCGATTTTGCGCGAGCGCGGGCGCGCGCTCGAGGACGAAGATCTCATATTCGCAGTGATCGAGGAACAGCGCGCCCTGGTTGATGCGGCCAGCAGTAGAACCCGGGAAGCCAGGCGGTTTCTCGAGCGACGAGACCGAGCGCTTGATGGGGCAGGGGCCTACGAGGCTGAGGATGCCGTCCCGGAACCAGAGGAAAGTGAGAATGTGCTCAGGGACCACCCGGGGTTCGAAGTTGAGGAATGGTCGTGACCGAAGGCTGCGCAGTTGCACATCTTGATCCGGCCTACCGCCGGTTCGCGGCGCTGCCTGATGATGAGCGCATCGCCTGGATCCGGGCCGACCGCTGGATCGGTTTCGATCAGTCCGGGGTTGCTCTGGCACGTCTGGAGAACCTGCTGACCTATCCGCCGCGTGACCGGATGCCCTGCTTGCTGATCTATGGCGATACCGGCATGGGCAAGACCAAGATCGTCCGCAAGTTTGAACGCGACCACCCGCCGAAGTTCAGCCAGATCACCGGAGTTGACCAGCGTCCGGTGGTCGTCGCGCAGGTACCTTCTGAACCCATTGAGCGCGATCTGTACCGCGAACTTCTGGCGGCCATGGGGGCACCGGCGATGGCAGGCGGTACGCTCGCCCGCGAGAAGGATATCTGCCGATCGCTGCTACGGACCGTGGGGGCGAAGATGATCATCCTCGACGAGGTGAACGGTATGCTCGCTGGTACGTTCCGCCAGCAGCGCATATTTCTCAACGCCATAAGGTTTCTGGCCAATGATTTACGGATCCCGCTGGTTTGTGCAGGGACTGACCTCGCGCGCCAGGCGTTGCTGACCGATGCACAACTGGCCGAGCGCTTCGAGGCGTTCCATCTCAAGCCCTGGCAGAACGATACCGCCTTCGCCGGGCTCTTGAAAAGTTTCGAACGCATCCTGCCTTTGCGCGAGGCCTCCGCTCTGATCAGTGGGGAGGCCAGAGAACGGATTCACAAGCTGACCTCCGGTGTGACGGCGCGCATCTTCCGCCTGATCGAGACGGCGGCAGAAGATGCGGTCCGGTCGGGCAAGGAGCGCCTCGACGCGGATAGTTTTGGCGACAATCTGGTGCTGCCGCTGGTCTCGATGACCCAGACCGCTCGGCGGCGGGGAAAGCCCGTGCAACAACGGGTCGGGGCATGATGGTGCCGGCCAGATTGCCCGTCGCACCGCGTCCATTCCGTGACGAATTGCTCACGTCTTGGACGGCGCGGGTTGCCGCGCGCTACGGGGCGGAGCCCTTTGAGCTGATGGTGTTCCTGGCGGGGCAGGCGGGTAGGTACCCAGGCGCACGGCAGATTGACGATGTGGTGCCGGACATGGGGCTGCTCAGGTTATGGGCGAAGGCCTGCAGGATCGATCCGGAACGGCTTCGTCGCAGGTCACTGGCTTCCCGATATTCTGGTCGGCCGCAGGGCTGGCTTCTGACCGAGACAGTCCCGGTCTGCCTTGCCTGTTTCGATGCGGATGTCGCTGCCGGTCGCGATGCCTATCTTCGGGTGAATTGGCGATTGGCGGAGCAGGTGGTTTGCCCGGAACACCGGACCATGCTTCTGGATCGCTGCCCTGCGTGTCGCAGCGGCCTGAGGCTTTCTTTTCGCATGCTGAATGGTCTGCTGCGGCCCTTCTGTCATAAGTGCGATGCCGTTCTGACCAGTGGGGGAGGGGAGACAGAGGACCCTTTGAAGGCAGATTTTGCTGCAAACGTTCTCGAGATCCAACGCCAGATCAGCGGAATCGTCATAGGTGGCCCCGGCTGCCTTGATCGACTCGAGCATGCAATTCGCACCCTCTGGGCACCGCTTGATCGTGACGGGGCAGCCCGGCCTGTCCTTGTGCTCTGGTACGATGAACCGGGCTGGAACTGCCCTTACGAAGCCCGCGCGGCCGTCGGTCGGCTTGCGCCTCTTCAGCACCTATCAGTGCGCTGGCGGGCTCTGACGCTGGTGATCTTGCATGATCTCTTTGGAGCAGATCTGGTGCCCGGCGCAGTCGTGCCGGAGGCCGCCCTCGTCCTGTTCCGGCGTGCCGCCCCATTGCCGTGGCTCACGGATGGGCGAGATCCACGGAACGGCAAAGGAAAGCGCGCAGTTGAAGCTGGAGCGGAACGAGTCCACAGATTGAGCAAGAGGCCTGTCCACCGGTTAAATGGAAATTTCCTCGACGAGAGGGAGGATTTTGGCCGAATCTGTCGGTCTGCCGGAATTTCTGAGACTGCGTTCCATTTGTCTTCAATAGCTTGCCTGTGTCGCATTTCTGAAACCGATTCAGGGTATGTGAGACTGGACGCCGGTTTGAGTCACTATTGGTGAGACTATCCAGCATCCATGCATTGAGTAACTTATGTCCGATAATTTTTCGACTGACAAGGATTGGGAAGAGGCTGGGTACCGCGCCCGGGTGCTCGCTGAGCTGCCGGCCCAGCTCACTCAAGGCAATGTCGACTGGGCCATGCGCCAGTTGAATGTGAGCCGATCGACGCTCTTTCGTCTGGTGAAGCAGTTCCGCGAGGACGGGCGGACCAGCGCACTTCTGCCGGACACTCGGGGGCCCAAACCTGGCATGCGGCCGCTGAACCCGGCGGTGGAAGAGATCGTGACCCATCATTTCAAGGCGTTCTATGCCACCCGCCGCAAACCGACCAAGACCCGATTCTGGCGCGAGGTTGCAGCCGACTGCAAGGCGAAAGGGCTGGCACCTCCTTCAATCAGACGCCTTGGCCGCTGGCTGGATCGGAAGGATCAGGCAAAACTCATGGCCAGGCGGGAGGGGAAGGACAAGGCTGAGCGCCGCTATCTGGCCACGCCTGGGATGCTGGTCGCCAGCGATCTGCTGGATATCGTCCAGATCGACCACACCAAGGCTGACGTGACAGTGGTAGATCCGGTGACGCGACGCCCACTCGGCCGGCCGACGCTGACGGTCGCGATCGACGTGAATACCCGCATGGTTCTCGGGTTTTACCTGTCGCTGGAGCCGCCATCGCTACTGGCCGTCGCACTGTGTTTGACCCATGTGGTTATGGACAAATCGCATTGGCTCACAGCGCGTGGAATCAGCACGGATTGGCCAACGCGGGGCATCCCGAACGCGATTTACGTGGACAATGGCGCGGAGTTCCATGCCCGGGCTTTTCAGCTTGCCTGTTCCGAATACCAGATCGACCTGCAGTACCGCCCGCCCGGTACGCCGCGCTATGGCGGGCATATCGAGCGGCTGATCGGCACCGTGATGGGCGCGGTTCACCTGCTGCCGGGGTCGCATTTTTCGAACATTTTCGATCGCGGCGACCTCGACGCTGAAGCCGAGGCGGTGATGACGCTCGATGAACTGGAAACCTGGCTCGCCTTGGAAATTACCGGCTCCTACCATGCGCGGGTCCATAGCGCGCTGGAAACCACACCTGCAGTGGTCTGGGCCACGCGGGTGGAAGAGGCCCAACTCCGCATGCCCGCCGATCTGAGGCAGTTCCTCGTCGATTTCCTGCCCTCGGAGCAACGTGTCCTGCAGCGTGACGGCCTGCATCTCTTCCACATCCGCTACTGGGCGGACGAGTTGCGCTGGCTGATGGGCCGGGAAAGCCGCAAGTTCACGCTTAAATACGACCCGCGTGATCTTTCGCGCATCTTCGTGCTGACAGAGGGCGGGATCATCGAAGCCCGACCGGCGGATCTGACACGGCCTGCGGTCACGCTCTGGGAGCACTGCGCGGCGCGGCGCGCCTTGCGCGAGGCCGGGCGCCGGTCGGTAGATGAGGAGCTTATTTTCAGGACGATCGAGGCGCAGCGCGACCTCGTCGACAGCGCCGAGCGGCAGACAAAGGCGATACGGCGCCATCAGGCTCGACGGTCGCATCTCGCCCCTCTGCCGATGATCGATGTGACACCGGATATCGCCGCGCCAGAAGCTCTGCCTGCGCCGGAAGGGGAGGGGAGCCCGTTCCTCAGTCATCCTGGCTTCAAGGTCGAGGAGTGGTACGAGGATGATTGAGTTCCCGCATCTCTATCCGGGGGCTGGCGAGATCGCCGCGCTCAGCTTCGAGGAGCGCATTCACCGGATTCGCGCCGACCGCTGGATTTCCTATCCCAGGGCCGAGGCTGCCTTGGAGAAGCTGGAAACGCTGATGTCCTTTCCCGAGCGCGCCCGCATGCCGAACCTGCTCATTGTCGGCGACAGCGGCATGGGCAAGACGATGATCATCGAGAAGTTCACCCGCGATCACGCATCGTGCTTCGACGAGACCAGCGGACGGCTGCATATGCCGGTCGTCGCCGTGCAGATGGTGTCTGGGCCTGATGAATCGCGCTTCTACCGCCGAATTCTGGCTGCAATTGGTGCCCCGGAACCTCCCCGCGCAACGCTTGCTGTCCTTGAAAGCCTGGCACTGCGCCTGCTCACCGAGTTGCGCCCTCATATGCTGGTGATCGACGAGATTCACAGTCTGCAGGCGGGGACGATCCGCGAACAGGCGCGTTTCCTGAACATGCTGCGCTTTCTGGGCAACGAGCTGCGCATCCCGCTGGTCTGTGTCGGTACAGCGCAGGCTCGCAACGCGCTGCGCACCGATGATCAGCTGGTGCGTCGCTTCGAGGCCTTTGCCCTGCCGCCCTGGCGGGAGGGCGAGGATCTGAATGGGCTGATGAGCACGCTCGCGCGCACGCTGCCGCTTCGGCGCCAAAGCCAGATCGACGAGAAGGCGCTGACGCGGATGATCAAGGTGACCGGCGGCATCACCTCGGGCATCTTTTGGATCTTGTCACAATTGGCGATCGCCGCCATCGAAAGCGGCGAAGAACGTATCCTCTCGCGCGATATCCTGGGCGGCGACCGGTTACAGGCTGTCCTGGGAGAGCCGGTGTGACGGGGGGCGGGCGCCTGCCGGTCGTATACTCCCCAGAGACCGACGAGCGGCTGTCCTCCTGGATCGCGCGCATGGCCCCGTTCTACGCCATGACGGTTGCCGAGTTTGTCGCCGCACTTGGTCTAAAGGGGCACGACGTGTTCGACCTGGAATGGCGTCTTTCGGAAGGGCAGGGGGCCCTGATTGCGGCCCGCACCGGTCTCGCGCTCGAGGCGGTGCAGGCCATGACTTTCCTGGAGTTGGGGGCTGCGGCGCGCATGATGATCGCGCGGAAGAACCGGTATTACTGCCCGCACTGTCCCGAAGAACCGCAACGCAAACCCACAGCGCTGCCGTGGCGATTCCGCTGCCCGGTGCATGGCGTGGAATTTCGGGACGCCACCGGCGAGACCCTGTCCGACCGCTTCGGTACGGATTGCTTCAAGAAACTTGAAGGGCATGCCGAGGCCGGTGCCGCGCATCTCGATGCCTGGGCGCGCGGCGCGGAGCAGGGTGATCTCGAAGCGCCCGACGTGCTCCAGGTTCTGACGGCACGGCATCGCCGCGCCTCGCCGCCGAACGTCGGCGAGCAGCCACGAATGTCTCTGGAAGACCGGCGGGACTATCATGATTTTTTGACCACGCCGATCCTCCGACAGGCGCTGACGGTCGTTGTTCCCGAATACGATCAGGTGGCGCCAGTGCTTGCCAAGCCGGTGCGACCCGGTCTCCACGCCCTGGCGCAGGGCTCGCTCTTGCAGTGTTTCGCGCTGACGGTCGGCATCGGGCGGATCATTGAGGATCCGGTCAATTGGGCGATCTCAGTCATGCTCGTGAGCGATGCGGAGGGGCAGGGACGGGTCCGGCAGGCGATTAGCCCATGGCCTCTCTCGTTGAGGCGAAGCATCTCGGCCCGGTTCTGGCGCGCTCAGCGCGACGAGAGAGTACGCCAGTCTGACGAAAAAGCCGCGAGACAGCGCCAGTCTCGCAAATATCGACTCATCCAGTCTCATAAATACCGGTACAGAATCTCATGAACCCCGACTCGTTTTTCAGGGAAGTGCTTGAATCTCATCAATTCCGGTCATCCGACAAACATTGTCGGTCTGCCGGAATTTCTGAGACTGCGTTCCATTTGTTTTCAATAGCTTGCCTGTGTCGCATTTCTGAAACCGATTCAGGGTATGTGAGACTGGACGCCGATTTGAGTCACCATTGGTGGGACTATCCGGCATCCATGCACTGAGTAAGTTATGTCCGATAATTTTCCAGTTGACAAGGATTGGGAAGAGGCCGAGTACCGCGCCCGAGTGATCGGGGAACTGCCGGCCCAGCTCACTCAGGGCAATGTCGACTGGGCCATGCGTCAGTTGAATGTCGGCCGATCCACGCTCTTTCGTATGGTGAAGCAGTTCCGCGAAGACGGGCGGACCAGTGCACTGCTACGGGATACCCGAGGGCCCAAACCGGGCATGCAGCCCCTGGACCCGGCGGTGGAAGCGATCGTGACCCACCATTTCAAAGGCTTCTATGCCACCCGCCGCAAACCGACCAAGACCCGGTTCTGGCGCGAGGTTGCAGCCGACTGCCGAGCGCAGGGGTTGGCCCCTCCTTCGATCCGGCGTTTGGGTCGCTGGCTGGAGGGGCACGATCAGGCAAAGCTGATGGCCCGGCGTGAAGGCAAGGACAAGGCCGAGCGACGCCATCTGGCCACGCCGGGAGGCCTTACTGCAGACAGCCCTCTCGATATCGTCCAGATCGACCACACCAAGGCCGACGTGACAGTGGTCGACCCGGTGACGCGTCGCCCGCTCGGTCGTCCGACGCTGACTGTGGCAATCGATGTGAACACCCGCATGGTTTTGGGGTTTCATCTGTCGCTGGAGCCGCCATCGCTGCTGGCCGCCGCAATGTGTCTGACCCATGCGGTGATGGAGAAATCGCACTGGCTGGCAGCGCGTGGGATCAACACAGACTGGCCAACGCGGGGCATCCCGAACGCGATTTACGTGGACAATGGCGCGGAGTTCCATGCCCGGGCTTTTCAGCTTGCCTGTTCCGAATACCAGATCGACCTGCAGTACCGTCCGCCCGGCACGCCGCGCTATGGCGGCCATATAGAGCGCCTGATCGGCACGATGATGGGCGCGATTCACCTGCTGCCGGGCTCGCATTTCTCGAATATTTTCGAGCGCGGTGATCTCGACGCGGAAGCCGAGGCGGTGATGACGCTCAGAGAGCTGGAAACCTGGCTCGCTCTCGAGATCACTGGCTCCTACCATGCGCGGGTCCACAGCGCGCTGGAAACGACACCTGCAGCGGCTTGGGCGGCGCGGACGAACGAGGTCCGGATCCAAATCCCGGCCGATCTCAGGCAGTTCCTGGTCGATTTCCTGCCCTCCGAGCAGCGAGTTTTGCAGCGCGACGGCCTGCACCTCTTCCACATCCGCTACTGGGCGGACGAGTTGCGCTGGCTGATGGGCCGGGAAAGCCGCAAGTTCACGCTCAAATACGATCCGCGCGATCTTTCGCGCATCTTCGTGCTGACAGAGAACGGGATCATCGAAGCCCGACCGGCGGATCTGACACGGCCTGCGATCACGCTCTGGGAGCACCGCGCGGCGCGACGCGCTTTGCGCGAGGCCGGGCGCCGGTCGGTAGATGAGGAGCTGATTTTCAGGACGATCGAGGTGCAGCGCGACCTCGTCGACAGCGCCGAGCGGCAGACTAAGGCCATACGGCGCCACCAGGCGCGGCGGGCGCATCTGGCCCCTTTGCCGATGATCGATGTGACACCGGATGCCGCCGCGCGAGATGCCCTGCCTGCGCCGGAAGGGAAGGGGAGCCCGTTCCTCAGCCACCCCGGCTTCAAGGTCGAGGAGTGGTACGACGATGACTGAGTTCCCGCATCTCTATCCGGGAGCGTGCAAGATCGCCGCGCTCAGCGCCGAGGAGCGCATTCACCGGATTCGCGCCGACCGCTGGATTTCCTATCCCAGGGCCGAGGCTGCCTTGGAGAAGCTGGAAACGCTGATGTCGTTTCCCGAGCGCGCCCGCATGCCGAACCTGCTCATTGTCGGCGACAGCGGCATGGGCAAGACGATGATCATCGAGAAGTTCACCCGCGATCACGCATCGAGCTTCGACGAGACCAGCGGACGGCTGCATATGCCGGTCGTCGCCGTGCAGATGGTGTCTGGGCCAGATGAATCGCGCTTCTACCGCCGGATCCTGGCGGCGATTGGTGCCCCGGAGCCGCCGCGGGCGACACTGTCTGTACTTGAAAGTCTGGCCTTGCGACTGCTCGCCGAATTGCGCCCAGGAATGCTGGTCATCGACGAGATCCACAGCCTGCAGGCGGGGACGATCCGCGAACAGGCGCGATTCCTGAACATGCTGCGCTTTCTGGGCAACGAGCTGCGCATCCCGCTGGTCTGTGTCGGTACAGCGCAGGCTCGCAACGCGCTGCGCACCGATGATCAGCTGGTGCGTCGCTTCGAGGCCTTTGCCCTGCCGCCCTGGCGGGAGGGCGAGGATCTGAATGGGCTGATGAGCACGCTCGCGCGCACGCTGCCGCTTCGGCGCCAAAGCCAGATCGACGAGAAGGCGCTGACGCGGATGATCAAGGTGACCGGCGGCATCACCTCGGGCATCTTTTCGATCTTGTCGCAGCTGGCGATCGCCGCCATCGAAAGCGGCGAGGAACGCATCCTCTCGCGTGACATTCTGGGCGGCGACCGGTTGCAGGCGGTCCTGGGAGAGCCGGTGTGACGGCGCGCGGGCGCCTGCCGGTTGTCTACCTCCCCGAGGCGGACGAACGGCTGTCTTCCTGGGCCGCGCGCATGGCCCCGTTCTACGCCATGACGGTTTCGGAATTCGTCGCCGCACTTGGTCTAAAGGGGCACGACGTGTTCGACCTGGAATGGCGTCTTTCGGAAGGGCAGGGGGCCCTGATTGCGGCCCGCACCGGTCTCGCGCTCGAGGCGGTGCAGGCCATGACTTTCCTGGAGTTGGGGGCTGCGGCGCGCATGATGATCGCGCGGAAGAACCGGTATTACTGCCCGCACTGTCCCGAAGAACCGCAACGCAAACCCACAGCGCTGCCGTGGCGATTCCGCTGCCCGGTGCATGGCGTGGAATTTCGGGACGCCACCGGCGAGACCCTGTCCGACCGCTTCGGTACGGATTGCTTCAAGAAACTTGAAGGGCATGCCGAGGCCGGGGCCACTTACCTCGATGCCTGGGCGCGCGGTGCGGGGCAGCAAGACCTGGAAGCGCTCGAAGTGCTTCAGATTCTGACGGCGCGGCATCGCCGCGCCTCGCCTCCGAACGTCGACGAGCAGCCACGAATGACTCTGAGAGACCGGCGGGACTATCATGATTTTCTGACCACGCCGATCCTCCGGCAGGCGCTGACGGTCATTGTCCCCGAATACGATCAGGTGGCGCCAGTGCTTGCCAAGGCAGTGCGCCCCGGTTTCCACGCCCTGGCGCAGGGCTCGCTGTTGCAGTGTTTCGCGCTGACGGTCGGCGTCGGGCGGATCATTGAGGATCCGGTCCAATGGGTGATCTCAGTCATGCTTGTGAGCGATGCGGAGGGGCAGGGACGGGTCCGGCAGGCAGTTAGGTCATGGCCTCTCTCGTTAAGACGAAGCATCGCGGCCCGGTTCTGGCGCGCTGAGCGCGAGGAGACCGCACGCCAGTCTGCAGAAAAAGCCGCGAGACAGCGCCAGTCTCACAAATACCGCCCCATCCAGTCTCATAAATACCGGTACAGAATCTCATGAACCCCGACTCAGTTTTCAGGGAAGTGCTTGAATCTCATGAATTCCAGCTATTCGACAAGATCCACTCAATTTAAGACTGTGCTGCAGCATATCTTTATGGGTCCGATAATGTAAACTTATTGGACATATCACAGAACCGCAAGGCGGGGCGCTTGGTTTGCTATTATCTGGAATAAAGCGCCGCGCAAGTGTAGGCTTTGGGCATGACATTTGCCCGACCGGATCACAGCAGCGACCTCGATACACTACCCCGGATGCCCGCCTGGGTCACCTCCGTGCGTTCTGAAACCCTTGAAGATGTTGCGTTTTCGTCAGGCGCGGCGCTAAACCACCTGCATCTTGTGTTGAGCCGAGTTGACCTCCCCCATGCCTTGTTGCGGGACCGGCTCGCGCTGCGTGCGGCAGAGGCTTGTGTCGCGTTTTCTGACAGACCGGAGCGGGCGGCCGAGTTGCGCGACGCGGTACATCTTTTGCGTCCGGGCGACCTGCCCGGGCCGGCGGGTGAGGCTTACCTTGCCTGGCGGCGCGGGGGGGAGCGGCCAATGTCGATCAAGGTTCTGGGTCGAGCCTTGCCGACCTTCGAGCCGGGCCAGATCGCCACGTGGCTCGACGCGGGGCAGGGCGCGCCGGTAGCCCGTGCCGCGATGGTGCTGGAGGCAGTGTTGACGGACGCGACGCGCGCTGACGTGGCGGCGTTGATCCTCGCTGACGCAGCCCTCGCTCATGCGCTTGGCTGGGATCATCTCGTGCCGCTGCTGGCCGCAGGCCTGAAGCGCGCCGACCTGCGGAAGCGGGGAGAGGATCTGTGCCTCGCCTGTCATCGCGCGCTTATCTCATCGGCAGTCGAGGCCGTGCGGCAAGCTTCCGACCTCGCGCGCCGGGCGGCGCATTTGAAGGCGGTCGCACCCAAGCTGCGGGCAAAGGGCGCGGGGAACGCGGTCGAGATGTTCCTGACCCGCGATGCGGTGGCGCCTTCGGCCTTGCCTTTGCCGGACCGCGCCGCGCGGCGGCTTTGCGATCGGCTGGTCGCGCTTGGCGCGGTGCGCGAGCTGACCGGGCGCGATGGTTTTAGGCTTTATGGGGTGTAGGGATGGCGAAGGATCGCCCGGAACCTGACCTGGACCGCGAGTTGTCCGACCTACCGCCTGAGCTGCGTTGGAGGGAATGGATGCGCCGGATCGAGGCGGTACTCTTTGCCTCGGCCGCGCCTGTGCCGCGCGAAGGCCTCGCCCGCGTGGTGGGGCAGGGAGCCTCGGTTGACCTGCTGATCAAGGACCTTGCCGCCGATCTGGAAGGGCGGGCGTTTGAGATCGCCCAAGTCGCCGGCGGCTGGATGTTTCGGACGCGGGCGGCCTATGCGCCCGCGATCCGGTCGGCGGCGGATGTGGGAGATCAGCTGATAGACCTGAGCGAGTTCGACGTCGCGGTCTTGGCCGCCATCGCCTATCACCAGCCGATCACGCGCGACGGACTCAAGGACATCTTCGGCAAGGAGATCAGTCGCGACCTGATCGGTCGGTTGCATGCGCGCAGCCTGATCGGGACGGGGCCACGATCGCCGCGTCGCGGAGCGCCCTACACATTTGTGACGACCGAGCAGTTCCTTGTCGCATTTGATCTGGAGACTCTCGCGGATCTGCCAGAACGGGAGCAGTTGGAGGACGCAGGTCTGGATGGCGGGTCATAGGAATGGTGGCGGGCTGGCGATCCCCGTATTGGCCAAACGATGAGGCATGTCGTGGACATTTTGTGACGCTCTCAGTCGTGACTTGTCGAGAGAACTCAGACTTCGATCCTGAGCCCTCTGAACAGAGCTTCCCAAGGGTCCCCATCCTCGGTCATCGCGCCCGGTTCCAGGTTTGCTATGTTCTCGCCGATGACTGCGTTGTGGTAGTTCTTGAGCCAGCTGTTTTTGCGCCGCACCGTCGCGTTGAGACTGTCGGCGAGACCGCTCTCCACCAACGTTTTGTGCCTACCCAGAAACTCGATCCAGTCGGCGTATTCGCCGCCGCGCAAGAACCTACGCTGACCTACAATATGAGCAATCAAACGCGGTCAGAGCCATAATAAAGAACCAGGGGTTACAGGATAGAACGCATTTATCGATGGGCTGTTTGACGTCATCGTCAGGTAGACCCGCCTAGGAACTGTTACCCATATGGCCAGTATTAATTAGTGTAACAGCCCTCAAGAAAGTTATTTTCGGAGCGCGCGAAGAGTATTTTCCCTGCAGCGCGCTCCTGAGGAAGCCAATGCTCTTCCTATTTCCGGTTCGCCCAAGAGGACAGAAAGTCTGCCGGGTCAGGCATTCGAATGTTCCAATCTGCAAGCTCCCGCACATTTTCGGGTAGCAGCTGCTTGAACAGTTTCAAATAAGTTCTCGTTTTTTCTACGCAGGCGAGGCTTGCAGCGTTGTCTTTGACTTCCTGCATCGCGATCAGAACGGGGTTTACTTGTTCCAGTTCCCCCTCGTCGTAGAAATCGAGGATATCTCCATGCAGCCAAGTCGCTTCAGTCATCAGAATGGCATCGGCAAAATACACCACATAGTATTGGTAGCTTTCTGGGCAGGGGAACATCGACCTCCGATGTGCAGTGTCGTCATGACCCTGCGATAAATAGAAATCAGAAATAATCCGTGCGGCGGAAGGCAATTTTTCTTTGGGTAGGTCTTCGGAGAACACAGCTTTTATCTCGTTGTCGCCCTGCACATAGAAGACTGGGTCGCCATAGTCGTGGCTTGGGAACTGGTCTTCGCTAGCAGTTACAGAGAAATACACTCCAATAATATCGCCTACCTGCGCATTCTCATGAGGAACGATATGAGGCTCAAAGGAGAGCCCGCCGATATAGTTGACGGTCTCTACTTGGAACGGGTTCGCCGAACAATCTACTTGGTCAGGGTTGCAGGTAGAGGTGACCTTTTCAGCGTCGGTTTCGAACGTGAGCGGCTGGGTTGCGTTTTGGGGTGAAGTGGATTTTGAAGAAGTCATGGTCTGCTTTCCTTTATGTTTTTGTTTAACAGCGTTGGTGCTGTATTCATGATGTGAGATCGATTTCAGGGGCGCGGTAACGCCAAGTGAGATTTTTTACGGTTTTTTCGAATGGTGATCGCGAACTCCTTTCATTCGGCGGGGTGTGGGCTTTCGGGCCTCAAAATGGAGATCGGAACGATTTTCGGCGCGCGGTTGCATTACGTGGCGTAAAGGGCGGCTTGATTGTGCGCAGACGGTGAACCGGGCCCGCGCGCCGCCATAACCTCAAATGGATAAAAGGGTGATGCTCAAAGGCCTGTCGTCCTGCGCGTTCTGTTTGGACGCGCAGAACGACAGGCCTCTTTTGCAAAAGAGGGGAGGGTCGGGCTGGGTGCCATTCAATCCTTCAAGAAAGCCCCTCAGATGACATATACGAACAATTTTCCCTTTCAGATTTCCGGCCTGCAGCTGTTTGAAAGCGTGGCCCCAAAAGCTGCGGAACAACTTGCCCGGCAGTTCCACCGTGCGGGTCTCTACAACTCCAACGACTTGCTCGATGCTCTCGCCACGGGGTTGAGCGCATTTGCCCGGGCGCGAGGCATTGCTCTGTCAGCAGAGTTCCAGCGCGCTTGGCCGGGCGCGTTGAATGTGCTTAAGCGGAACCGCTGCGAGGACGATTGGGAGAAGCTGTTGCCGCAGGAAGCGACAGCGCCCAAAGCACCTTCTTGCCAAGTTGTGCGAATGAGCGCTCAGATGCTGCATGTGCTCGAAGCTGCCGAGGCCGCTGGCATGCGGTCACGGACCGCGACCTGGCTGGGCATTTGGATTGTGACGGCCGCCGTGATCGGGCATTCGGGGCCCTTGGATGCCGATCTCAGTCTCGAAGAACTGGCCGAGTGCTTCTGAGCCCCTGGCTTATTGGGGTCTGGCGCCCCGATGAACGGGCTGCAGAATGCTGGTCAGCAGGACTTTGAGCTGCCCCTCGGCGTGCCGTGAGTTCAGGGGCAACCTCTGGGCCCTCTCGAAGGCTTTTACGAGCCGCCGTACGTGCAGAACGGGAACGTCGTAGAGCTGTGCGACATGTGTGAGCGACCGTCCATGATGCATCTCTACGTAGGGACGTTTGGCACTGCTGCGCTGGAGACTGGCGCAGCAGTCACAATGCTCTTCGAGATGAAACGCTCCTGCTGTGTCAAGCCGTCCTGCAGGGTGCGAGAGCCTCTCTCTGCGCCGATACGCTTCAATCGCAGCCTCGAACTCAGCATTGGCGTAGCCGCGCTCCGCAGCGATTGTCGCTATCATATCCTCTGGCATCTGTGCCTCCTGTTCACAGCTCAAGCAGGGCGGGGGCCCTTCTTCCGAAGCTCTTGAGAAGAATTAGGCACCGCTGATGCCGTACCAAAACGCTGAAGAATATCCTGCGCCAAAAGGGCGAAGCCCCCTTAAAAACACCCCAAAACTGCCCGGCACGGGCTCTTTCATATGTTTCCTAATTCTCTTGATTCAAAGCAGCGTCTATTTTTGTTTATAACCAATGTGTTGCGGTGTTTGTGACGCAAAAACCCCGGGTTATGACGCAATTTCCCGGTGGTTTGACGCAAAAACCCCGGGTTTCGACGCAATTTCCCCGGAACATGACGCAATTTCCCGGGCGATCTTTTGGGCGGAAAACAAGATGAGGCAGGGGTCTCCCTCAGCGAGTTTTTCTGACTTCCAGCGTGCAGGTCTATGAAGCCTGCTCAGAACCCCGGGACGATTATGCCAGGATTTTGACCGTGCAATGCCGCGCCTGTTTCAAAACCGCTGCTGATTGTTGCGGGTGGATGCGCATATTCTCAGTGCATGCAGGTCTTTTTGACAAGGCGGGTGTGACAGCCTTCGCTGTCAGACGTGTGTTGGGGCCGGCGGAAAATTTTTGCAGAAATTTCATTTTTCTGTCTCTCCAGATTACCGCCGTCAAAGCTTCAATCCGATGTCCCTGTCATGGGCACTTTCAACCCCGCCCATTTAAGGAGAACAAAATGTCTAAAGAAGTACCTCTCACCCAAGCGCGTGACGTCATCCCCCTCACCCTAAAGCCGTCTTCGTTTCCGCAACATGTCGTGGAAAAGTGGCGCCTGCTTGTAGACGCGTATCTTGGGAGTCCGTTAGAGGCGGACGAAGGTGACCTTTTGGGGCTCGACATCGGGCACGTGCTTGCTGGCGCATCCGGATATCCTGCCTCGGAAGTTCAGGCCTTCTTTTTTCTTGAAGGGGGCGTCTGTGATGCGCGTGTCATGAACTTTCCGACCCGTAGTGCCGGAAACTGCGTTCAGGTCGAACGTGCTGTCGAGCGTAGCGTGGATATCGGTTTTATTTCCATGTTGTTTTGCCACTGGGATTTCTCCAGCAGGCAGCTGAATACTCTTGTCTTCCGCGACTTCACGCTGATTTACGATGGTCTTACGGTACAGGGCGCGCGCGACGTTTCTTCGAAGATGAAGCTGATCCTACATCAGGAAACAAACGGAAGAACTCCTGCGCAACTCAAGCAGGATATCGAACTGGGCCTCAACGGCTTTGCGAGGGCCCGCGACGGACTTAGTGGTGTCAGGTTCGTTGTAGATCTTGAGGCCTGTCCTCTCGGTGCCTAAGCCCCTGCTATGATGCCGAAGTCCCGCCCCTTTTTCCGCAGGTTTTGCCGGGGAAGAAGGGGGAGAGGCGATCTCGAAGGGAGATGGGCGGAGCGATCTAAAGCTTCGGCCGCCCCTCGAGAATGGGAAGCAGCGACACCTGCTGCGCAAAAACAGAAGCAAGGGCAGAGGTCCTTCTTTTGGATTTTTGCAGAGCTGTCGGGCCCAAAAGTTGCCCCCTAGGAGGCGAATGAGATTTTCATCTGGGATACTTCGAGCGGCTCGTAGTACTCCGTTTCGCGCGCTTTCGGGTGTTTCTGATGATCTCGCATAGAGCTTTGAGAATATTCTCGGCCTAAAGGCGGTCTTGTTTTTGGAACGGGTTTGCTGGGGTCTATGTCCTTGGCATGAAGCAAGATAAGCCTCTTTCGAAAGATGACCTGGTCAAGTTTTTTGGCCTGAAGCCAGTGGAGAATGGCGACTACAGGGCGTTATCACGCGTTTTGAAGGCGCTCGGGATCCGTTTGGTTGGCGGCACAACGCGGTGGTCTGTTGTGTGGAAAGCCTTTGGGTTTGCAGAAGTACAAACGCCAGAGCGTGCGGCAGAGCTTCGGAAAGCGTTGCTGGATGCCCGCGCGACAGCTGAACTATTGGGCGTTGATCCTTCGACCCTTTATCGCTGGTCGAAGGGGCAGGTGCCCATCGGTATGCCGCCCTTTCCAAAGGCAATTGATCTATCGAACGGGGGGGCAAACACCCGAAGCCAACGCTGGCGTAGAGCCGAGGTTCTAGCTTGGCACTGCCACCGAGATTTTCCGATCTACGCACGGCAATCGCCGGTCTTTGGCGGGCTTACCCCGGCTGAGTGACGTGTATCGGCTGCTTTGGGGGTATTCGCAGAAGGAAGTTGCGCAGCCCTTCTACACAAGACACCCGGACCGTATGGCCCGGGCGCCTTTTGCAGAGGAGCGATTTAAGGTCTGAGATCTGATCTTGTCGCTGACGTCAGGATTGACGGTGGTCTATGCCAGCACGGCGTTCTCCGGGCCTACCGTTGCAAAGAAGATTATGTTTCCGACGGCGGTGAAGGGTAATTCGCCCGACCCGGTGGCAAGCTCACAGATGACTTGAGCCCCGAGCAGAAAAGCGGTCATTGGGTCATCAAGGCGCAGTTCGGGCGGCAGGGCCATCGTATTTGGCATCAGCGGTTCTGTGGTTTTGAATGTCAGGAAGAATGACCACCCGTTGCCTTCGTTCTCAAGGGTGAACCGTTCGAGCGTATGAATAGACATATGCTCGGGGAATTCGGGGGAGCGGTAGCTTGAGGGCCACATCCCTTTTGCTTGGAGTGCTTCGAGGACAAGATCCTTATAACACTTCCAAGGGGAAGGTGCGGTCTCAATCATAGTCGTGCTGAACTTCAACATTTTAACTCTTTCTTTTTAATCCCAATCTTTGGTGTTGGGAGGTGTGTAAGCAGATGAAGACGCGGTTTTGTCTTGCGCTCCGGTCGTGCTCTTTGGCGATGACCGTGAGGTGATGTCCTGCGCGGCCCGTATAAGTAATTTGGGAACGTCGAATTCGGCGCGGAAACGCGATTAAGACAAATAGGGATCTTTTTTGAGTGACCTTGCGTCAAGGTTCGCAGGGGCCATGCAAATGAACCTGCATTCCCCAGGTGGCGTGTCGTTTGAGGTGAAGATCGCCTGTATCCGATCGCTAGACAAGGATTTTCTGCCGCAAGCGGCACCTGCGGTCGCGCAGACTGCTGGATCTGGACGGATCAGACCGCGAAGCCGCTGTTTCCTTGCCCAGGGGCGGCGTTTTTCAGCGCAGCGGACAGATCTGTCCAGCCGCTTTCGTTCAGTTTGAGCGTGGATCGCGATCATGCGCATAGCGGTGGCGCTCGCAATCGGCGGATAGCGGCGAGGATGGCGCGTACCATCGTGCCGGTGACAGCGACCTCGGCCAGCTGGAAGGTGATGGTGCGGGCGTGACGGACCACACGTGCCCCGATCTTGATCAGCTTCAGTTGCAGGCTGGTCAACGACCAGTCGGCCATGGCTTCGGGCAGCTCGATGCAGCGCAAGAAGGTGGCCAGGTTGTACGCCAGGGCGTGCAGTTGCAGCCGCACCTCATTGTCGCGGAACTTCCGGCACGACAGCCGCGTCCAGCGAAAGGCGTATTTGCCCTCTTTGATGTGCTGCTCGGCGGTGCCGCGCTGGTTGTAGAACCGCACCACCCAGTCCGGCTCCATCGGCAGGTTGGTGACGATGAAGCCGACACGCGGGAACAGTTCGCCCGGATGCCATTCGATCTTGGCGATCACCCGGCGTTCCTTGTCCCAGGACGCCGCCTGATACTCGAATTCCTCGAAGAACCGCTTGACCTTGGTCAGTGACGGCCGCCCGACAGGGCGCGTTAGCCGATGCGCGATCTTGTCCTTGAGGACCGCGTTTGCGGGCAGCCGGATGGCGTAGAAGAACCGCGCTTCTTCCAATCGCTCATAGATCGCCGGGATCGCGTAGGCAGCATCGGCCCGGAAGAACCTGCCACCAAGGTCGCGCTCCGCGTAGCGCGCAATGACGGGGTCGAGAACATCACGCCAGCCATCGGCGCTGTGGACGTTGCCATGGCGCAGGGCGCAGCGTTCCAGCATCCCGAACTGGTTGAACAGAAAGTTGGGGTGATAGCAGCTACAGTCGAAATGGCCATTCCAGGCGGACCCTTCCTGGTCGCCATGGGTCGGGCTGACCGAGCTGTCCATGTCCAGAACGATGTACTTCAGCCCGTTACGGTCATGGAACCGGTCGATCCATTGCCCGTTCAGGTCGGCCAGCGCGGCACGGTTCCCGGCCAGAGCCAGCGTCTCGGTCTCGAACCGTCCCATCTGCGATGCCGAGGCCGCTTGTGCATCGACCGCTCTGCCGCCGACAACTTGGCGCATGACCGGATCGCAGGCGAGACGGTTGGCGTCGTTGACATCCTCGTATCCGGCCAGCCGCCCAAAGACTGATTGCCGGAACAGGCCGTCGAGCCGATGGACCGTGTTCTTGCCAGAGCGAGTATCGCGCAGCGCCGCTGACGCCAAATCGGACAACCCGAGCGCGTCATCAAGCTCGCGCATCACCAGAAGGCCGCCGTCGGAACTGAGCTGCGTGCCGCGAAATTCCAGCCGCACGCGAGGGTCGAAATCCACCCGATCTGCCCGTTGCAAGCCCGCACCCTCTGGGTGATCCATGAAACGCGCCCCTCGCAGCCTTCAACACCATGTTTTATATAGGAAATATAATGGTCAGGACAGCGAAATCAGCGCCTTACTTGGGAAATGTGGGATGAAGTCCTTCGGTGTGCGGGCCCGCTGTCTGCCGTCGCCCCACTGTGGGCGGGGGGCGTTGCCTAACCTCGGAGTTTGGGACCAACCCCTCCGGGGCGTAATTCCCGAAGATGACGCTCAACGCCCTCTTTGCCCGCAAGGTCTTCGCCGCATTTCTTGTCTTGGAAAAGAACAGGATCGGAGAGGGCTGCTCTGCGCGATCCCCGGTAATCTGGGCACCCCGTTGGACGGCCCGCGGAGCGTTTGACCTTGCGCTAAGGCGGTATCGTTACCGTCGCATGTTTTGTGGGTGGCCCTTCTTGGCCCGCAAAATTGAAACCCCGCCCAGTACATGGCCATTTGTCTCGCCTTGCTCAACGGGTGAGGGCGCTTTCAAAAATGGCCTGCTGAGGACGCCGAATGGGTGGGTCGACGGCACCGCCGGTCCCCGTCCCGCGGGGCGCTACGGCTTGCTCGTTGGCCCCCGGGACATCGCAATCTCCATTAAGCGGCAAAGACCTCATGCAAGTGGTGCGGACATAAACACCCCCCCGGTTTCACCGGCGGCAACCGCGAAGGTGTTTATGTCCGCTGCGCATTTAACCGGAAAAACCAGCATCTTAGCGGTTTCCTCATTTTCCATGATCAACCTCTTCCCTGAAAGGATATCTCATGCTTGATCTCTCTCGCAGACCCCCTGCCGTCTTGTCCCCTGTGGCAAGCATTGCGGCCTCCACCATCCCCTCGGAGGTGTCCAGCTTTGCACAGTTTCGCGCTTATACGGCCGCAAGAACCGATCTTACTGCCAGCACCCAAACAAGCTACTTGGGCGCGATTGATAAGGCCGCATCGATACTGAACCGGCCGTTGACTGCGATTGACGCAGACCTTGCTGCTATTGCGCAGAGGTTCCCTTTGAAGGGTTTTGACCTCGATCATTGGCCAACAGAGCGCGCTTACAAGACGTTCCGGGGCCGGCTCTTGGCTGCGCTCAAGTCGTTTTGCGGTGTTCACGCCGAGAAAGCCCGCTTGCGGGCAATGGAGGATGACTGGACAGTATTGCTTGCGGCCATTGAGCCGCGCGTACAGGGGCGGGTAGGTATATCGGATTGGCATCCGATGAAGCTCCAGATGCTGAAAAGCTTTGCGCTCGTTGCGCGGTCTTACGGCTGGCAACCACGGGATATGACTTTAGAGCGGGCCCAGCAGATTGACCGGGATTTCAGCGGCAATGTGAGAGACTCTCATGCTCGGTCTCTCAAGCGCCTTGACGAGCTCCGCGCCTTTTCTGAACTTCTGCCCCTTTTGCCCGCGGGCCCCATCAACTTTCTGCCTGAGCGCCGGGCGCCAGCGCACCAAGAGATCCCGCAAGAATGGGAAGTCCAGTTCATCTCCTGGATCGAGAGTGTCACGAATAATTCCTGGGATCCGGTCGCAAAGGAGTTCACCGATCGGCATGAGCCGCATGCGCATGTGATGAAGTCTGCTCTTCGCACAGCTTTACGGGCGGGATTGGATATCGGCATGATCAGCCGTGAAGAAGGCGATCTCAAAGCCATCCTGGCTTGTGATGAAACGCTCTATGGCATCGCGGGTGAGCTGTTTCGCCGCCAGCATGAACCGAAGTCAAAGGGGCACCTCGAGCCGCGCAGCGCCCGCAAATATCTCAAAGCCCTCAACCAGCTGCGCGCGCATCTCGGGCTAGATTGCAGCGGTATGCGTCAGGTTCTCGCGAACAACAAAACCGCGCGTGCAGGCCGCACGGCCGAAAAATCCATGACCAAGGTCAACCGCAAATTCTGTGAACGGCTTGTGGAAAAGAAGCACCTGCGGCGCCGGTTTCTCACGTCCTTTCTGACGCTGCGCGAGGCGGCTGAAAAGATCTTGGCGCAGGCTAAGGCCGAGGGTCGCAAACTCACAGCGCTTGAGATCTCCCAAGTTCGCATGCTCGGGGTTTGCGCATGTTTTGCAGCTATTGAAATCGGAGGGGCCCCGTTGCGGCGCCGCAATGTCATGGCGCTGACATGCGTCGGTGAAGACGCGCAGTTCCGCATCCCCAAGAAGGGTAAAAAGCCCTTCAAGGTCTTCTTGCCTGCGGCGGTGACGAAGAACAATGCCGTGATCGAGTTCCCGATCGCGCGCAACAAATACGGCGCATATGACACGATTTGCTGGTATCTTGAGGTAATCCGCCCGCTTTTTGCGCATGCAGACACAAGCCCCTTTCTTTTTCCTGCGGTACGCACGCCCGGGCGCTCTCTCAACGCGGACTTCTTTGCCGCGCACTTCTCGCAAGTCATGCGTGCGGTTGTTGGCTTGCCCATGACCCCGCACCAAATGCGCCATGGTCAAACGTCGCTTTTGCTCGATCGCTATCCCAACGAGATCGAAGTGATTGCCAAGCGTATCGACGATACCGCGGCCACTTTGCGCCAGTTCTACGGCTGGCTGAATGCGCTCAAGCTCGTTGAGCGGGGCCAAGACATGATGATCGGATTGATGGATGACTAAGACTTACGATACCCGCAGCCGTGCAGAGATTCTATCTGCGGCACATTTTGGTCCCTACCGCGCAGCCCCCAGGCTTGATGAGATTGGCTTACGTGAGCTGCGCACCTTGGATAAGTTCTTTAGGTTTGCGCAAGCACGCGCGATCGCTGTGCCGACGGTTTCGGATTTCCTTGCGTTTGCAGAAGAAGATGCCTCACCGCGGCAATTGGAGAACCTGCGTACCGCGTTTGATCGTTTGGTCCCGCCAGAGACCCCAGTTCTTTGCACAATACGTGACGCGATCCGTGCAAAGAAAGGCACCGGCCGTAGCTGTGACCGTCGAGACAGGCAGGCGCTTGGGGCGGACCCTTTGATGGCTCCTTACTGCAACCTAAAAGGGTTCAAGGCAGTAGCGCTTGAGGACCTGCGCGTTTTCGCCAGGTTTCTTTCGTTCACAGCCGCGCGTGGGATCACGGCACCCACGGTCGATGACTACCTCGCTTTTGGGGCAGATGTGACATCGAGCCGCCGCTTGCGCTCTCTCAAAGCCGCCATCGATGTTTTGATGCCGGGCAGCCCTGCCGCACATGTAATCCTGCCTGAGGCGATCGTTCGCAAAGAGCCTGCGCAGGTTGCCAAGGCGGGGTCGGTGCCGCGCCCTGCAGCGCAACGGCGCGTCGCTTATGACGCCCTGCCGCCAGCTTGGCGGGCCAAATTGAAGGCGTGGCGCACGGGGTTTGTGGCGCTGCATGAAGCAGTACCGGCCGCATCCGTGATCGACAGCACCGAAGATATCTTGCGTGAATATGCAAAAGTGCAGATCGATGCAGGTGCTACAGTCGCTATTACCATCGAAGGGGTCCGGCGCATGGAGGCAGCGCGCACGGCGCATGCCAAAGCGCGCCAGGCCCCCGCCTATACGTCTCAAGGGGATCGGCCCGCTACACGGCATACCGCTGTCATGCGGCTGCGTCAGTTTGGAGATGCTCTTGGAATTGACAGGCTGACGCTGGAGGCGATCCGTGCGCATGAGAACGCTCTGCGCTCTGACTTACAGTCCGTCGTGCCCCTAAAGTTTGGCCGTTATGAACAACTGCCTGATTTGAAGGAAACCTGGCAGCTGGCCCATGAACTTTTGGAGCAGAGCACTGAGGCCAAGCGGCGTCATACCAAGATACGCCTTCTCAACGAGGCGTTCTGTATTGCCTTTTGGACGCTGATCCCTCTGCGACTGGGAGACGGTCAGCTCATCTGGGGGGAGGATATATGGTATGATGGGGACTGTTACCGCATCGATATCACGACAACGAAAGAAGATGAGCCCCTACGCGGCAGATTACATAAACGGCTGGAGCCCTTTCTGAATGCTATGCTTTTGCGCGGAATGAAGGTGGATCATCTGGCGCATCTCCGCGCGCTTTCGCAGACGGATCAGGTCACGGTGCTGCGTGACGTATCTGGCAAAGGACTTGCAGGCGGTTATCCTTCCAGCGCTTGGCGCAGGCATATGGGGACCGGGGCGCATATTGCGCGTACTCGGATACATACAGAGCTTGGACAATTGGGGCCAGAAGGGGTGGAAATGGCGCTGGCTCTTACGGCTCAGCGCGATGCGCGATCCCAACTCGCCTACCAGGCGGCGCAATTTGAAAAGGCGCAGCGGGCCAAGGGCCAAAGTATGATTGACGGGCTATTGGCGGAGGTGTTCGACGCGTAAAGTCCGGCAACGCTTCGTAGGCGGAGGTCGTCGCCGTTATTCTCCGCGTTTGCTGCGGTGTTTGTGATTGTCCTGCGGAGTTTGCGTCGTATAATCTCCGCAAAGAATGCGTAAAATATGACTTACATCCACGAACTTCATGACTGGCCGCAGTTTATCTGGGATAAGGCCAAGCTGTCGTCACAACTTGTTGCGGTCCGTCACCGCCAAGGTAAGCTTTTGGGGCGCATGGAGGGTCTTGGCTTCGATCTTCGTAACGAGGCGATGCTCAGAACACTGACCAGTGATGTCGTTAAAAGCAGCGAGATCGAGGGGGAAACGCTCGACAAGGATCAGGTCCGCTCGTCCATCGCGAAGCGGCTCGGGCTCGAAATCGGCGGACTGATCCCAACCGATCGCCATCTTGATGGTGTCGTTGAGATGATGCTGGACGCGACCCAAGCGTATGACCAGCCACTGGACGCGGAGCGTCTGTTCGGCTGGCATGCGGCTCTCTTTCCGACCGGGCGAAGCGGAATGACCCGTATCAGGGTGGGAAATTGGCGCAACGGTCCGATGGAGGTTGTGTCAGGACCCTATGGCCGCGAACGCGTGCATTTTGAGGCGCCAGACGCCCAAAGACTAGACCCTGAGATGCAGCGCTTCCTGACTTGGTTCAATCAAACACCCGACACCGACCCAGTCATCCATGCCGCAATTGCCCATCTTTGGTTCGTCACTATCCATCCTTTCGATGATGGCAACGGCCGCATCGCTCGCGCGATCGCGGATATGGCGTTGGCGCGATCCGAAGGCAGTTCACAGCGGTTCTACAGTATGTCGACGCAAATTCGACAAGAGCGCAGCGCCTATTACGATATGCTCGAGACAACACAGAAAGGAGAGCTTGATGTGACGGCGTGGCTCGTTTGGTTCCTGGCTTGCCTCGATCGCGCGTTTGATGGTGCCCAGATCATCCTGGAAACCGTGTTCCGGAAGGCGCGGTTCTGGGAGGAATATGGAGCGTCGAACATGAACGACCGGCAGCGGGACATGGTCAATCGCCTTTTGGATGGGTTCGAAGGAAAACTCACCACGTCGAAATATGCGAAGATCGAAAAGTGCTCACAAGACACAGCCTATCGCGACATTCTTGATCTGATCGACTTGGGAGCCTTGGAGAAAGATGAGGCAGGTGGGCGTAGCACCAGCTATTCACTGGTGGCGACGTAAAGAGGCTTCTCACAGGAGGAGTTCCAGACGGCCACTTCAAGCAAGTATCAGACGAGCACCGCGGGGCTCCAGTTCATCGCCTTGCCGACAGAAGCTGACGCTGGCGGGTGAGAGGCAGGGCGACCCGGGACAATAATTTCTCAAAGACGACGAGATTTCTTCTGTCTCCTTCGGGATCATCCCAATTCCTCATTGGAAAGGCCAAGACCGGCCTTTTTCGAACTTCAAAGAGGTCCAAGAGAAAGGCTACCGAAGTCATGAGGAAAATCGTCATCAAACCCGAAAATGCGCTGCGCATCGAGGAGGCGTTGAAACAGGTCAACGGGCGGGCGAGAGCCCATACGATTACCACGGCACGCGCCGTTGAGGCGCTCGCGCAAGACGTTGAGCAGACCTTCATCGAGCGGGGGGCCACGAAAAAATCCCTGCTGGGGACGCAGGTTCAACATAGGCCGGGCGGGCCAGGAAACTCTTATGGGAAAGTTGGTCTGCAGGTTATCACCACGTCGCTCTTCCTTGAGCGGGGTTTAACACATTGGGCGCTCTTGGGGATCGAGCGGGAGACGATCTGGGCGAGCGACACGAAGCAAAACCATGTCGCACTCTCTGAGGCGGCCATCAGGAAAATTGCAAAGGCCGCGCTTGGGGACCTTAATATTGTGGGCGCCCCCTCCAGCCGTTTCGAGCCTCTTTTTCAACGAGCGTTGACCGTAGCCTGCATGCCTTGCCACAGTTCGCATGAAAAGCTTGCCATTCTTAAAACGTTGGAGACTGAGCTGCAGATCTGACATGAGCCCGAACCGCGTATGCTCAGACGGCCACAGCTCATATTATCCGGGCCTTAACGATCCCCAGCTTGAGGTCGAACAATCATTGTAGGACTTGTGCCCATAGCCAAAGGGGGCTGCGCGCTCCGTGTCTTCTCATGACGAGAATGGGCTTGCGTGATGGCTGGGTGAATGTGGAGTCGATACGCACAGATCCGATTTCACCGCCGAATAGGCGGCGAAGGGTTTGGGGTCTGACCGCGACGGCTATCCTACTGCTTTCTTTGGACGATATGATCAGTATCCACGAGCGGCTGGAGGGGTTTGGACTCACTATGGGCGGCGGCAGCGGTTTTTTGCACTTTGCTTGGGTTATCCCCGGTATGATTGTGGCGGCAGGGCTGCTTGCAATTTTCGCGCTGATAATTCGAAGTGCCTCTGCGCCTGCTCGCCGTAGTTTCGCTTTGGGGATCGCGATGTTTTTTGGCGGCGCATTTGGTCTTGAGATGGTAAGTGGTGCAATCCTGTCGTCGTATGGGCCCTATGGCTTCTATGCGACGTTCTATCACGTCGAGGAGCTGCTGGAAGCCGTCGGAATGGTGTTTGTTCTTTGCGCGGCTTTAAAGGAGCTTAGTCGGCATGGCCGGGGTTCAGGCTTTCATCCTGCAGTAGCGTAATGCTCCGGCTTTAAAGGCGCGGCGCAGTTGTGACTTAACAGCTGCGCCGCGTCATACCCGACGTACGCCCTGCCGATCCAACTCCTTGTGAATGGCAGCCAGATCGACATTCTCTAGTTCCGATCGCGATTTGACTGCTTGAGCTGCGGCAATCCCGGCACCTTGCCCTGCGACAGCGCAGCACGCCATGTTGCGCGTTGCGGCGTGGGCGATACGGTCCCCCCCGGTCGCACGCCCCGCGACCAACAATCCTTTGATTTTTTTGGGCAGCAATGATCGATAGGGAATGTGCATGTAACGCCCTGTCGTCGGCAGGATGAGGACCCCATAGCCGTCGATAAATTCCGGATAAATACCGATGCTGTCCTCAAAGCGTGCTTCGTGGCGCACATCCGTTTCTGTCATGTTATAGATCGCATCGATTTTGCGCGTGTCCCGCACTCCTAGCGTCATACCGAAGTTGCGCAGGCGGACGCCCTCGCATCCAGGCGCAAACCTGCGCAAGGCTTCAATGGCCATCATCGCTTGGCGGCGGCCCTCGATTTCGAAGTGAGTAAGGTCTTTGGGGTCGGTCCCATCGCAATTGTCTAGATGGACCAGGTTCATATAGGTCATCTCACCGCTGTCATGCACCGCGCCCCAAGTGCCTGCGATGGTGGTCAGATCCGCGGGAATGACCCCGGCTTTGCGCGCCGCTTCAAACGGTTTTTTGAGGAAAGGCGAAAACATCTCGTCTTCTTTGCCGTCGGTTTCGACTGTCCATTCGCCAGTGGACCAATCGGAATAGGTCTGCGGGTTGGCATGCACCTCTTCCATGAACTTTTTCTTGTCCACGCCCGCGACGTGGAACATGACGCTTGCAGCCTGCAACTCTTCCCGAGGGGGGTGGGTGACGGGCGCTCCGGCGCGGTGGGCGATGTCGGCATCCCCTGTGGCGTCAATGACCACTTTACCAAGGATAGCTTCCCGACCGGCTTTGGATTCGGTGATAATGCCGATGATACGGTCGCCTTCCATAACGGGCGCGACGAACAGACGATGTAGCATCGGCACGATGCCAGCTTCTTCGACCAATTGATCCGCAACGACTTTGAACCCTTCGCTGTCGAGCTCATAGCTAAGGGACTGGGCTTCGGGGACAGCGGCCCCCATCGCCTTGGCACGTTCTTCAAACTCGCGCCCAATACCGTTTGCTTCAACGGTCTTTTCATGGCGATACCAAGCAAAGCCTTCCACGCCCACGGTCGTGATATTGCCCCCAAAGCAACCGAAACGTTCGACTAGTGTAACATCAACACCTGCACGTGCAGCAGCCAGAGCTGCGGCCAAGCCCCCCGGGCCTGCGCCAACAACGAGCACATCCGTGGTATGTAGGACATCAATTTGGCGGGACGGCTCAGTGATTTGCATTTTTTCTCTCGTAGAAGGTCGTTCAGGCTATGCGCGGTAGTTGCACGGCCTTTACCCGGATCGCAACGGCTCGGGGCAAAGCAGCGCAGGAAAGCAGGCTTATGCGCAGCCCCGCAAAGACACATTATGCCTGCACTTTTTGGCGCGTCGCGGTGCGCCAGCTATAGGCTCATCAAAGTTCTGAAACCGGCCGCTCGATCTTGATGCTGCGCCCCAATTGGGTGGCGTCGAGGGATGGCCTTCTACCGCTATGGCTTTGCGTTGGCCTCACCCTTTTGGGCGCGGTGAAACTTTTTTTGAGAAAATGCACGATTTGATTATCGCCCCCCCAAAATCGTCACCAGCTCATGATTAGGCGCTGCAAGTGCGCTTAACCTGAACCATCAAACTGGAAAGGATACACAGATGGGACTGGATACTGGTTTTTACCGCGATGGGGAGGAGGTGTTTTACCTGCGCAACCACGACGGTCTCTTTGACGCGTTTGCGAAAGGCTCTGGCGGGAATGTCTATGAGGGGTATAGTGACTTCTATGTCACGCTCGGCACGTTGGCAGTGGTTGCGAACATGCTTGAAGAGGAGTTCGCCGCCTCGGGCCTCACTCTGGCCGATGCTTTGTTCGACATCCCCGAGGAATTGCACGAATTGGATGCACGGGCCGCGGAATGGAAGGACCTGCTGCTCTACTACCCTGCGGTTGTCACGTTCCTTGCCAATGACATCATTGAAAACGGCCCTCTCATCTGCAGCTGGTCTGCCTGAAGGCGAGGCGCCGGGTAGAGCACAGAAGAGCTTCCGGCCCTGCAAGACAGAAACCCTACTCCCCCCCTCAAACCTCTGCGCGGCGACGTGGCTCCGCTTTACGTCCCGCAAACTCAAAAATCCAAAAAAGGGTAAACCATGACCAAATCTACTCTGAACCACACCGAAGATCTGATCGAGAAAGCCCAGAAGGGGCACCATTGGATGGGGTATGGTTCTGACCCTATGCCCATGAGGGATACAGAATTGGCACCTGATGAGCATTGGCAAAGCCAGTTGGCTGGTCTTTGTGCCCAATGGGAGGGCTCCCGCGCCGAAGTTCGCGCGCTTTCCTTCGTGTTTACTGATGAGCCCTATCATCTAAGCAGGTTTGTCTTTGACGCCGTTGTTCTATGGGATGGAGACGCGTTTCGACGGATCGAACTTGATGACCTGCCGGAACGTCTCCAAGACGCGCTTTTGAGCTTTCAGAGGTGCCAGGGGCCTGAACTTCTTTGTTCTGTAGGTGATATCCTGATGCAGATGGCCGACGAATATTCCCACACGCTTCTCACCGGGCAGGCTTATCTGACGATGGAGACGCTCAGCGTCTTGAACGTCTGGGGAACAAACGGGTCGGGTATTAAGAAGCTTAAGCCTGCTTTGCCCTATGCTGTTACTGCCTTGGTCTCAGGCAGTATGCACGATGCTGCCGCGCGCATAAACCAGGACACGCGCAAAGGTGGCCTCTTGGACTTCTTGGACTGGACAACTGCGGATCAGAAAAAGTCCCGGGTGTCAAAGTCGCATGTCCGAAAATTTATCCCGCCCCCTCCGCCGCTGACCGTGCCTAAATTGGACGATGACCGCCTGCGGGAGCTTGGAGTAATGTAACGTATCACGGCACGACGTTTGTCGTGCCTTCCAGGCTGCAGTTTACTCAAAACTATCGACAACGGATTGTCGGGGTTATACTACTTAGTAGTATAAGGCTGAGGTGATCCATATGAGCGTGAAAGCATCCGTATCCATTAGCGAGGCCCAAGAGGCTTACGCGCGCGATCTCGTGGCCCAGGGGCGCTATGCTACTCTGAGCGCCGTCGTGCAGCAGGGGCTGGAACTCCTGAGGGAGCAATCACAAGCGACTGATGCACTGCGGGAGCTTCTGGCCAAGCGTCAGGCTGGCACTTTTGTATCACTTGATGAGGGTGAGCGCCGGACTCAAGATATGATTGCGCGGAAGAAAGCCGAACATGGTCTTTGACGTCGTTCGTGGTGACGGTGTCGATCACGATCTTGACCTAATCTTCGAATTTCTCATCAAGTCAGTGCGAGAGTTCGGGGAAGACGGACAACGTGCTTTTATCCTCGCGGAGCAAAGACTGGCCGAGATAGAAAGCGCCATGCGCAGCTTGGGCGAGGCACCCTATCAGGGGACTCTTCGTCCACATCTCGGCAAGCGCATTCGTAACGTCACCAAGGGGCGTGCCGTCCTCTATTTCGATGTAGACGATCACCAACACCGAGTACGCATTCTTGCGATTTTTTTCGGAGGCCAAGACCACGAGGCACGTATATTAGCCCGCCTGTTGATTGTCACTGAGAACTGACGCTTGGGGGGTGCGTGACGGGCGCTCCGGCGCGGTGGGCGATGTCGGCATCCCCTGTGGCGTCAATGGTCACTTTTACCAAGGATAGCTTCCCGACCGGCTTTGGATTCGGTGATAATGCCGATGATACGGTCGCCTTCCAAAACGGGCGCGACGCACGTTCTGCAAACTCGCGCCCGATACCGTTTGCTTCAACGGTCTTTTCATGGCGATACCAAGCAAAGCCTTCCACGCCCACGGTCGTGATATTGCCCCCAAAGCAACCGAAACGTTCGACTAGTGTAACATCAACACCTGCACGTGCAGCAGCCAGAGCTGCGGCCAAGCCCCCCGGGCCTGCGCCAACAACGAGCACATCCGTGGTATGTAGGACATCAATTTGGCGGGACGGCTCAGTGATTTGCATTTTTTGCTCCCGTAGAAGGTCGTTCAGGCTATGCGCGGTAGTTGCACGGCCTCTATCCGGATCGCAACGGCTCGGGACAAAGCAGCGCAGGAAAGCAGGCTTTTGCGCAGCCCCGCGAAGACACATTATGTCTGCACTTTTTGGCGCGTCGCGGTGCACCAGCTATAGGCTCATCAAAGTTCTGAAACCGGCCGCTCGATCTTGATGCTGCGCCCCAATTGGATGGCGTCGAGGGATGGCCCCCTACCGCTGTAGCTTTGCGTTGGCCTCACCCTTTTGGGCACGGTGTAACTTTTTTGGCTAAAGTGCAGGATTTCATTATCGGCCCCCAAAAATCGTTCCCAGTTTATTTTTAGGCGCTGCAAGTGCCGCTCAACCTGAACCATCAAACTGGAAAGGATACACAGATGGGACTGGATATTGGTTTTTACCGCGATGGGGAGGAGGTGTTTTACCTGCGCAACCACGATGATTTTTTCGAGGCACTTGCCAATGGTTCTGGCGGGAATGTCTACGAAGACTACAGCGATTTCTACGTTACCCTTGACACTCTGGCTGTAGTCGAAGGTATGATCGAAGACGGGTTTATCGACTGTGGTCTTTCCCCAGACGAGGCTTTGGCTGACATTCCTGATGCGTTCCACGACCTTGATGCGCGAGGTACGGAATGGAAAGAGCTGCTGCGCTACTACCCTGCAATCGTTGCGTTTCTCGCTGAAGATATCTCTGCGAACGGGCCCCTCATCTGTGGTTGGTCTGCATGAAAAGCATTTTGGCGTGTGTCGCAACAAAGGTGCTTACCCGATGCGATTGGTAAAGGCGCAAATCAGTTAAATAATATTGAAGCACGCTTTAGATGGTCACTGCGGGAACCGATGGATCTCATTGGTCCTACTATTCTCCGCCGCATAGGCGGCTGCAGATGGGGTTGCTACGATCAGATGATCGTGCCCCATCTTTTAGCCAAGGCCCCCCGTCGCGGAGGCCTTGTTTCACCGCCGAATAGGCGGCTGAGGATTTGGGTTTTGTCGGTTCGCCGGCCGGACCCATCTCCTTACTGGGCCCGGTTTTACCGCCGAATAGGCGGCTTAGAAACGACGATGGCAAAGCTTTCTTCTGCTGTCTTTACGCCGGGCCCAGCTTTCTCCGCCGCATAGGCGGCTGTAGATGGGGCTGCTACGATCAGATGATCGTGCCCCATCTTTTTACCAAGGCCCCCCGTCGCGGAGGCCTTGTTTCACCGCCGAATAGGCGGCTGAGGATTTGGGTTTTGTCGGTTCGCCGGCCGGACCCATCTCCTTACTGGGCCCGGTTTTACCGCCGAATAGGCGGCTTAGAAACGACGATGGCAAAGCTTTCTTCTGCTGTCTTTACGCCGGCCCCAGCTTTCTCCGCCGCATAGGCGGCTGTAGATGGGGTTGCTACGATCAGATGATCGTGCCCCATCTTCTTACCAAGGCCCCCGTCGCGGAGGCCTTGTTTCACCGCCGCATAGGCGGCTGAGGATTTGGGTTTTGTCGGTTCGCCGGCCGCACCCATCTCCTTACTGGGCCCGGTTTTACCGCCGAATAGGCGGCTTAGAAACGACGATGGCAAAGCTTTCTTATGCTGTCTTTACGCCGGGCCCAGCTTTCTCCGCCGCATAGGCGGCTGTAGATGGGGTTGCTACGATCAGATGATCGTGCCCCATCTTCTTACCAAGGCCCCCGTCGCGGAGGCCTTGTTTCACCGCCGAATAGGCGGCTTAGAAACGACGATGGCAGAGCTTTCTTATGCTGTCTTTACGCCGGGCCCAGCTTTCTCCGCCGCATAGGCGGCTGTAGATGGGGCTGCTACGATCAGATGATCGTGCCCCATCTTCTTACCAAGGCTCCGCGTCGCGGAGGCCTTGTTTCACCGCCGAATAGGCGGCTGAGGATTTGGGTTTTGTCGGTTCGCCGGCCGCATCCATCCCCTTACTGGGCCCGGTTTTACCGCCGAACAGGCGGCTGAGAAAACACGGATGGCAGAGCGTGCTCATGCTGTCTATGCACTGGTCCCAGCTTTCTCCGCCGAATAGGCGGCTGTAGATGGGGTCGCTACGATCAGATGATCGTGCCCCATCTTCTTACCAAGGCCCCCGTCGCGGAGGCCTTGTCTTACCGCCGAATAGGCGGCTGAAGATTTGGGTCTTGTCGGTTCGCCGGTTGCACCCATCTTCTTACTGGGCCCGGTTTTGCCGCCGAACAGGCGGCTGAGAAAACACGGATGGCAGAGCGTGCTCATGCTGTCTATGCACTGGTCCCAGCTTTCTCCGCCGAATAGGCGGCTGTAGATGGGGTCGCTACGATCAGATGATCGTGCCCCATCTTCTTACCAAGGCCCCCGATTAGATGGGCATTGGCGATGTTTATCGGGACCATGCGATGCTGGTTCGCCGGTAGGCCCATTTATCGGCTGGGGCGAAGTTGTGTTTGCGGCTCTGGGTTTCTGTACACTGCGCGTTTTTTATTCGATGTTTGGATAAGCGGCCCATGTACCGGCTCCAAGGTTAAGCCAGGAAGAGATGACAAATTTCATAATCGACAAGCCGCGTATTGTTTTCATCCACCTGCCCAAAACCGGCGGCACATCGGTGCGCGACGCGCTTGGGAAGCTTGAAGGACGGTACTTTGGTCATGTGCCGGAGCGCTTCCGAGACCGACCCAGCCTGACGGTTGTTCGCGAGCCTAAAGCTCGATTTCTTTCTGCTTTCCGGATGTTCAAGTTCGGCAATCAGTTGGAGGGGGACTATTACGCCGAGCCGCGATGGCCTGATCTGTCCATCTCGCAAGCGCTCGACGTGTTGGAAGACCCGTGGGTTGGCCATGACCGTAGTCATCGGGACATCCCTTGGAACTTCAAACATCATATCATTCCCCAGACCCATCCGTTTAACTGTTTGTTTTATGCAGACACGGTTCTTCGGTTCGAAACCCTCGAAGAGGATTTTGGGGCGTTTTGTGCGAACTTCGGGATCGCAGCAGAACTGCCGCGACTTCGCGCGTCTCGGAGCGGGCAAAAACACGAGGAGCGGTGGCGGCCGGAGGAAGAAGAGCGCTTCATGCGCCTGTTTGCGGATGACTATCGCTTTTTGGGGTATGCGTCCGGTCGCCCTGAAGCCGCAAAAAAAAGATACAACTTCGAACCTTTGAGGCCTAAGGGCAGGACGGTCTACGATCTTTGGCCCGCTTATTTCTCGGACGAAAAGATCTTTCTGAACGATGCCGCGCAAGCGCTGCCTGATGAGAGCTCTGTGCTTGAGCCTTTCGCCGATGAGATTATCCCGGGCTCTCCAACGGGGGCTTGGGCGGGGCGGTCAAAAGATCTGGTAGCTCATTTTCAGAAGCTTCAGCCGGAGTTCTCTGGGGCCTCTCGTCTCGCGCACCTGCTGGCCTGTACGATCGTCGTGCTGCGCAGGGATCCGAGCTGCGAGAGTGCCCTTAGGCTCTTTTGGCGGATCTTGGATGAACAGTTTGAGGTGATCCGGTCAGAGCTTTCCCTACGCTGGTTGGTGTCGATCGCTGATACGGTCGCCGATTTGGGCCGAAGTTCCGGAGAACGTGCTGTTGGAATGAGTGCCAGTATCTACGCAAATACGGCGAAGCTGCATGAGAGCGAGCTTAAACTGTTCTACCCAAAGCGTCCGTGGCCCCCGCGCAGACGCTTTTCATCGGGAGGGGCATTGTTTGATGGCATGCTTACCTACTGGGTGGAGAAGGGGGATATGATCGACAATATGTTTGCGCGTTCGGCGAAGGTGGCAGCATCGGAGCCGACGGCCGGAAAGGTCCTGATGGAGGTGATTGAACGCCTAAAGCTTGGCCCAAGCGTCTATCGGCGGTTCAAGCGTATATCGGGGGCGAAGGCCGCGCCTCTGGTAGACGATAAAATCAAAGAGCGGCTACAGCGGATTATGAAGAATAATGTTTGAGCCGGTGGTGAGCCTGGCAGGCAGGACGTGATATGAACAAAGGTCGCAAACCCGATATCCTGTGTATCGGCGCGCAGAAGGCAGGCACATCTTGGTTACATGTCACTTTGGCAACCCGACGGGACATTTGGGTGCCGCCGTTCAAGGAACTGCATTTTTTTGACCATAAGTTCATTGCTGAATGCCGGCGGTGGGCGCCGTGGCATGTCAAACAGGGACTTCAGGGGGCGCGCGCGCGCCATCTTGCAAGCGCCTCACCCCCAGATGAGGCCTATCTGGCATATCTTGATCGTCTTCAGACCGCGCCCATTTTGAACGGCACGTGGTATAAGTACATTTTTTCCCGAGCGCCGGAGGATCAAAAATGCCTCGATGTCACGCCGGAGTACTCATGTATTCCGGATGAGGGCGTGGACTTTTTCAAGCGCTTTCTGTCGCAGAGTAAACTGATCTACCTCATCCGTAACCCCTTGGACCGGTTGAAGTCTCAACTGCGCATGAATGCGCACCGCGGAAAAAAACTGCCTGCATCGCCAAAAGAGTGGGAGGCGCTCTTAGACATGCCTGCGCTTCGTACGCGCGGAGATTATCTGAACAATGTGCCGCGGTGGAGCGCACGTTTTACAGACGATCAATTGCTGTACTTACCCTACGGACAAATCGGCAAAGAACCGTTGAGCCTTCTGCGCAAGATTGAGCATCATTGTGGCTTGGCTTCCTCTGAGTACCCTCAAGCTGCTGAAAGGGTCCATCAAACGGCACCGCTGCAGTTGCCTGACTATGTCATTGAGCGTTTGGAGGAGCTGGCCGCGCCCCAGGCGGCGTTTCTTCGAAGCCATTTTGGCGAAAGCTTCTATCAAGACACCTAAAAAAGAGCATGGAACGTGGGCTGACGTGGCGCGGGGCGAACTTGGCCTCACCCGTTACGCAAGGTGACCTTCGACATGGCGTCAATCCTGATCAGGTCGAGCTCATATTGGGCATCCATGCGTGTCTGTAGCTCTTCGTCGATTTGAACAATTTTGCTGAGAAGCTTTGCGCTTTTAAGGTGATGACAGGCCTCTTGCGACACGGCTTTGCGAGTTTGAGGATCAATAAGCTCAACATCTATATCAAGCAGGGCTGCTAAAAACGGTAGCCTGACCTGATGGGGCTGCTCAAAATTCCAGACTGTTAGGGTGGCTCTGGGGCAGGCAGTCGTGATGCGAGACACCAAGTCGGCCCAAGAATGAACTGGCACGGCGCGGTCAGAAGGACCGGGGGAGATGTCATCATCCGCCAGCAGATATGTCCAGCATTCTGCTTGAGGGGCGATTGCTAAATGCAGATGCAGCTGGCGGTCGGAAAAAGCATTGTCGAGGTTTTGAGCTCTGCGCTTGGCTTTAGGGAACATTGTCTTTTTGGTTAGCATATCGCTTACCGGGCCGAGAAGGGCGTGTTCGCTGATGACGATATGCTTAAAGGCATCGAGAGCTTTTTTGTTTCTTAGAACAGGCTCAACAGCCCCCTGTAGAAGGCCCAGCTTGTCTGAGGCGGTCATGGTCGCTCTAAAGTGCTCAACGTACTCGTGGCGCGTGATGGCTTTGGTCGACGTACTTAGTAAGACCTTCCCCAAGTGGTTTGATATGCATTCTATAAAGCCAGTCGCGATACGGTTTGCCCCAAAGTGGACAGTCGCCGTTCTTTGCTCAGGCATCATCCAGCTCCGGAAACCCGTGCTGAGAAATTGTCTCATGGCCTTGGGCGATGCCTTTAGCGGCCTGCGCCAGCTCACCAGCCTGGTGCAAAAGAATTTTGTACTTTAGCTCGAGCGCCGCGAGGCTTGGCTCTAACCGCGTGAGCTCTGCATCTGTGAGACGGTTTGCGGCTTCATCAGAAGATAGAATTTCTTCGAGAAGCTCTGCGACTTCTGCCAACCGGGCTTGGATCAGCGCGCGACCTTTTGTGTCAAAGCCGCTGACTTTGAGAGAAAGGGCCTCTTCCTCGGCGTCAATCGTTAGCTTGAAGCTCATGGCCTATTCCCCGTAAATCCACTGTATCATTGAATATTTCTTAGCATGAGTTGGCCGGCCTCTACCATGGAATTTGTTATCTGCCCCGGGATGGTTTGGGCATTCGGTTGAATGGAAGGCCCCGCATGGGTTCAGGATTGCAATATGGCCGGCGATGCTACCAAGCTACCCAGGATCACGGTGAAGGTGGCGGCTTTTGAACTCTGCGAAGTTATGGTCGATCAAACGCCGTTCCATCAGAAAGGACGACACTGTCCATTGGGATATCCCATGGCATTGGAAAAATTGTTGGCATGAGGCAATGGGAAAATCCGACGCCGATAACCTTTGGTAGAGGATTAAGTTGCGCCAGGGTTCGGTCGTAATATCCCCCGCCATTGCCAAGTCGAAAACAGGTTTCGTCCACGCCCAACAGGGGCGAGATCACGAGGTCCGGCACCGCTTCCGCGCCGCTTGCGGGTACCGGAATGTTCCAGACACCGCGGCGCATTGCGCAGCCTGGCTGCCAGATGCGAAAGCTCAAGGGGGCGTGTTGTTCCGTGACGATCGGCAATAGGATAGCGGCACCGGCGGTGTGCGCCTTTGCCATCCAAGCGCGCAGGTCCGGCTCTGCGCGAATGGGCCAGTAGACGGCGATCCGCATGCCTTGCTGCGGAGAGACCCGTGTCTCTAGCATAGCGGTTAACTTTGCGGACGCCGCGGCATGTTCCGCTACGGATAGTTTCTGCCGTGCCTTCATCAAACGGGCGCGTTCTGCTGTCCGAAACCTTGCCACATCCCGCAGTGTTTCAGGGTCGACAGGGTGCCCGTCGACCAAAAGATGAGCCAGGCAGGGCTCGGCGCCGCCGATGTCGTCATCTTCCATTATTCAGCCCTTCTGTAACACAGCCTGCGCCGCGCAAAGACCCCAATCAAGTGGCATTGCGCAGCGCAGACTGTGGAGGGGCATGCGGCCCCGAAGACGAAGGCACCCCGCGAGGTCGTGAGGCTGCCCATGGGTGAATATGCGCTTATGAGGGGCCAATCACTTCGATCACTCTGCATTTTTGACCGTCCATCGCTGAGATCGCGTTCCTGACAGAAATCACGTATCCCCTGAGGTTCCGAGCTTCTGCCTTTTCGCAGTTTCGACGTGCTTTAAGCTTTGCGACATCAGCGGATTTGGCATTGGTGTCGTAGCCTAAGGCGCGGCTGCCGATCGCAAAGGCGGCATATCTGCCTGACCTTTGGCGCTTCACTTCTGGGAGGAACTCGCTTTTGTAGTACTCTTCCTTGTACTTGTTAAACCCAAAGGCATTCCTTGTGCCGGGGGCCACAGTCGCCGGCAAGACGGCAGCTACCAGCGTGCAGGGCCGGCCTCTTGCGTTACCTTCACAGATTTTGACGGCGGCTTGCTCTGCGATATTTTGTGAAAAGAAGCCAGCAGAATACCCCCAGGCTCCATTCTCTGTGTTCACCGCAAACCCGCCGAAATACTCGATGTCTCTGCTGAATTTCTTCAGCTTGCTCTGCTGCGTCTCCGTCAGAGCGAGATCTTGATACCTTACGATTTGCTTGCCGGCCCCTAGGAAATTGATTTGGGGGCTTTGTGCGTGGGAGACTGTAGCCAGCATGGTGGTCCCGCAGAAGGCGAGCGTCAAAAATCTAAACGGCTTCATAAATCTTAATGTCTTTCTTTAGTGGTAAATGACGTCTTGAGTGGCATCTCGTCGATGGGGGTTCAACTATTAAGGGAGGCGCTCAGACGTGACTCTGCGGTGCGCAAAGGGGGTGGTGACGTTTGTCTAAGTCCCTGCCGTTTATCACTACCCGCTGACATTCGTTTAAGGCTGTTTCGCTTAGGGCGACTAAGAAATGCCCTGAGTGGCTTGCAAGATTTGTACGTGGGTAATCTGCAGGTTGGACCGCCTCTTTAGGCGTCTTGTCAAAGGCAAAGCCCATCCTTTGAGCTTCTGGGGTAACAATCGACCCAAAACGGGCAAGGGGGTGGAACTTAGTTTCAAAATTCCATTTTTTTCTCGACATATCGCACCCTTCAAGATAGCAAGTCGACAAAGCGGATACATCCGCATGGCATTCGGGCCTCATGTCGCACTTCTCAGTGCGCGTGGGGCTTTTTTTGTTTTTGGGGTAAAAGTGAAACGAACCGTTGATCTTGGCGTGCTCTATTCAAGTTCGGGCACCTATGCGGCTATATCGCAGGCGGTTCTGCGCGGGACGCTCGCTGGGGTTGAGGAGATCAACGCCGATCCCTCCAATCCCATCCGTTTCCAGCCTATTGTTCGAGACCCCAAGGGGCAGTTGGAGCGCTATGCACCGCTTTGTGCTGAGATTCTGGAAAGTTCGAAAGCGCGTCACGTTTTTGGCTGTGTGACCTCATCTTCGCGCAAAGAGGTAATCCCCACGCTCGACCGGACCAATGCGATGCTTTGGTACAATCTCCCCTTCGAGGGATTCGAAACGTCAAACAGGGTGATCTACAATCATGCCTGCGCGAACCAGCATCTGTTGCCTTTGCTGAGCTGGTGTTTCGGCAACTTCGGCACCATGCCTTATCTGATCGGCTCGAACTATATTTGGGGCTGGGAGACCTGTCGTGTGGCGCGCATGAGGGTTGAAGACGCTGGCGGGAAGGTTCTGGGCGAACGCTATCTGCCCTTGGGCGAGGAAGACATCGCCACGCTGATCGCTGAGATCGAAAGCCTACGGCCCCGGTTCATCCTTAACTCATTGGTTGGCGCCAGCTCCTATGCCTTTTTGCGGGCCTATGCCGACCTAGGTCGGCGGGATCCGCATTTTCGTCCAGAGCAATGCCCGGTGGTGTCGTGCAACCTGACGGAAGCAGAGCTACCACTCTTGGGGGATGCGGCTGAAGGGCTGGTGTCAGTGGGGCCGCACTTTTGTGCCTCTCAAAGCGAGGGCGGGCGGGATTCCTCATTTGAGAATATCTCGCGGCAATCTGTACATACCTTGGCGGCGATGCTCGTGTCTCAAGGCGAACAACCCTTTGAAAGTTTCATCGCCGAACAGGGCGATCTTTTTGGAATAGATCCCGCAACCCATCACAGCACGCTTGAGGTTGATGTGGCACAGGTGCGCGATGGGGTTTTCAAAGTGTTGCACCATTGGTCGGACGTGGCGCCTGATCCCTATCTGACCCGGCCCGCGCGCCACCCGCGTATTGACCGCCCCCGCCTGAGCGTCGTGTCCTGATGGCGGGCCTTCTTGGTATCCCCAATCTCGATCAGGCCTGCGCCTTAGTCGTGCATCCCGTGCCCGATCATGCTGCGGCTCTAATGCGCCAACTCAAGGCGATCGGTCTGAGGGTTATCCATGCCTGGCCAGACCTTCCAGCTTGGGCCATTACGGCGGATTTTGTCTTTTACGATACAGACATGGGCTATGACGCACAGTTCCCTTGGGAACCGGGCAAAGCCCCGATGCCAATGATCGCCCTCGTTGGGTCCGAAGCGCCCGGGCGGATTGAATGGGCCGCGCGCATGGGCGCAGATGCATTGCTGCTCAAACCGGTGGGATCAAGTGGTGCCTTCTCAGCGCTGCTGATGGCGCATCATTCGTTTGAACTGCGCCAAAGCCTGAACGCTCAGATCAAGCAACTGCGCCATCGCGTATCCGCGCGCCAAACCGTGGTGCAGGCGGTGGCATTGCTGTCAGCGCATGGCAAATCCCAAGACGCCGCTTATGACCAGCTGCGACAAATGGCGATGGCTTGGCGCATCAATGTTGAGGATGCTGCGTTGCGCATCGTCGAAAATGCTAAAGACGAAGGAAATTTGCGTGACTGCAATTGAACCTGCCACCCTGCGCAGTGCTGCACCCTCGGTATGGACCCGTCTGCGCCGCCGTAAACTGGCGCTCGTTGGCCTTGCGTTGATTGCGCTGACGTTTTTTGGGGCGATCTTTGCGCCATGGCTCACACCCTATGAGCCCAATGACCAGATGTTCGACGGGCTGACGCTACAGGGTGCACCGATGCCGCCGGGAGCACAGTTTCCACTGGGGACGGACCTGTTGGGACGCGATCTGTTGACCCGCATTCTATACGGGGCGCGCACATCTCTGATTATCGGGCTGGTGGCGAATGGGGTGGCACTGGTGATCGGGACCCTGATCGGCATCACAGCAGGTTATTTCCGCGGCTTCATTGGGAGTGCGCTGATGCGGCTTACGGACCTGATGATGGCCTTTCCGGCGCTGTTGCTGGCGATCTGCCTTGCGGCGATCTTCCAACCATCGTTGTGGATCGTGGCGTTGGTGATTGCCACGGTGAACTGGGTGCAGACCGCACGGGTGATCTATACAGAGACGTCATCCTTGTCGCAGCGTGAGTTCATTGCAGCGGAAAAGACTTTGGGCGCAGGGCATCTGCGCATTTTGTTTCGCCATATTCTGCCGCATCTGGTGCCGATGATCATCGTCTGGGGCACGCTCGGCATCTCCACCACTGTGCTGTTGGAGGCGACGCTTAGCTATCTCGGGGTCGGCGTGCAGCCGCCCACACCGAGCTGGGGCAACATCATTTTTGAGAACCAGACCTATTTCCAGGCCGCGCCTTGGCTCGTGTTCTTTCCAGGTTTGGCAATCGTGATTTTGGCGCTGGCCTTCAACCTTGTGGGTGATGCGCTCCGCGATGTGCTCGACCCGACACAAAGAGGGCAGGACCAATGATTAATTTCCTCGGCCGCCGTTTGCTGCAATCCGCCATGATCCTGCTGGGAGTATCTTTCATCACCTTCGCGTTGCTCTACCTGCTGCCTTCCGACCCGGTGCGCCAGATCGCCGGGCGGTCAGCGACCGCGCAGACTGTCGCGAACATCCGTGAGCAATTAGGCCTCGATCAGCCCTTCATCGTGCAATACTGGCGCTACCTGATGGACCTTCTGCAGTTCGATCTTGGCCGGTCTTACCTGCAGAAAACCGAAGTGAGCGCGCTGATTGCAGCGCGTTTGCCTGCAACGCTTTTGTTGATGGTCGGCGCGATTTCAGCGGAATTGGTGCTGGGCTTAGGCATGGGCATTATCGCGGCTTTGCGCCGCGGTACCACCACCGACAACACGTTGATGATTGCGTCCTTTATTGGCGTGAGCGCGCCGCAGTTCGTCGTAGGGCTTTTGCTGCTTTATGTTTTTGCGGTCCAGCTGGGTTGGTTCCCTATCGGCGGCTACGGCACTTTCGGGCATCTGGTGTTGCCCGCGCTGACCTTGGGTATCCTCGGCTCGGGTTGGTATAGTCGCATGATGCGGTCTTCGATGATCGACGTATTGCGCCAAGACTTCATCCGAACGGCCCATGCAAAAGGTCTGTCGCGGGCGCGGGTGCTGCTGCGCCATGCGCTGCCCAATGCGATCTTGCCCGTCATTGCGATGATCGGCATCGATATCGGCATCTTTATGGGCGGCATCGTGATCGTTGAATCTGTCTTTGGTTGGCCCGGCATCGGTCAGCTTGCATGGCAAGCGATCCAGCGTGTCGACATTCCAATCATCATGGGCGTCACGCTGGTTTCGGCCTGCGCCATCGTGCTTGGCAATCTCGTGGCCGACATTGCCACGCTATTTGCCGACCCGCGGATCAAGGTCCGCTAAATCTCAAATCAAAAAACGATCCAACAAGGAGAGACGAAAATGAAGAAGTTCCTGACCTCTACGGCGCTGGTCGCAGCGCTTGCTTTGCCCGCCATAGCCTTTGCTGACGGCCATTCCGATATGGACCCGAACGCCAAGTCGGGCGGCAATATCACCATTACCTACAAGGATGATGTGGCCACGCTCGACCCGGCCATTGGCTATGACTGGCAGAACTGGTCGATGATCAAATCGCTTTACGACGGGTTGATGGATTATGCCCCCGGCACCACCGACCTGCGCCCCGGTCTGGCGGAAAGCTACGAGATTTCCGAAGACGGTAAGGTTTTTACCTTCAAGCTGCGCGAGGACGTGAAATTCCACAATGGCCGCGAGATGACCGCTGAGGATGTCAAATACTCGCTCGACCGCGTCACCAACCCCAAGACCCAAAGCCCTGGTGCGGGTTTCTTTGCCTCTATCGCAGGCTTTGATGCGATTTCCAACGGTGAGACGGAGACCCTTGAGGGCGTCAAAGTCATCGATCCGCTGACTGTAGAGATTACCCTGTCGCGCCCCGATGCGACCTTCCTGCATGTCATGGGCCTGAACTTTGCCGCGGTGGTGGCGAAAGAAGCGGTCGAAGAAGCGGGCGCTGATTTCGGCAAGACCGCGATGGGCACCGGCGCGTTTAAGCTGGGGGAGTGGACCATTGGCCAACGCCTCGTATTTGAAAAAAACGAAGACTACTGGCGCGAGGGGCTGCCCTATCTCGACAGCGTGACCTTTGAAGTGGGTCAAGAGCCGATCGTGGCGCTTCTGCGTCTTCAGAACGGCGAAGTGGACGTGCCCGGCGATGGCATCCCGCCAGCCAAATTCCAAGAGGTCATGAATGATCCAGAGCAGGCGGCTCGCGTGGTTGAAGGAGGCCAGCTGCATACCGGCTATATTACCCTCAACACAAAAATGCCGCCCTTTGACAACGCGGATGTGCGCCGCGCGGTGAACATGGCGATCAACAAAGAGCGGATCACGCAAGTGATTAACGGTCGCGCCGTGCCGGCGACCCAACCGCTGCCCCCTTCGATGCCCGGCTATACCGAAGGTTATGAAGGCTACGCCTATGACCCGGAAAAAGCCAAAGACATGTTGGCCGAGGCGGGCTTCGCCGATGGGTTCGAGACAGAGCTCTACGTGATGAACACGGACCCCAATCCGCGTATCGCACAGGCGATCCAGCAGGACCTGAGCAAGATCGGCATCGACGCCTCGATCCAATCTCTGGCGCAGGCAAGTGTCATTGCTGCGGGCGGTGAAGAAGACCAAGCGCCAATGATCTGGTCGGGCGGAATGGCATGGATTGCCGACTTCCCCGATGCATCGAACTTCTATGGCCCAATTCTGGGCTGTGCTGGTGCAGTTCAGGGCGGTTGGAACTGGTCGTGGTACTGCAACGAAGAGGTCGATGCGATGGCCACCGAGGCCGATAGCATGACCGACCCCGATGCCGCGGAGGCGCGGCTGCAAAAATGGTCCGACGTCTACATGAAGATCATGGAAGACGCGCCTTGGGTGCCGGTGTTCAACGAACAGCGCTACACCATGAAATCCGAGCGGATGGGCGGCGCTGATGCGCTCTACGTCGATCCCGTCTCGATCCCCGTCAACTATGACTATGTGTATGTAAACGATGTGCAATAAATGTCCTGACTATACGATCCACGGACGCCATCATCATTTTGGCTGGGACAACGCGCTTGTCCTAGCCGAGACGGTGGCCCCTGGGTCCACGCTCGAATTCCACTGCCATGACAGTTCTGCCGGTCAGCTGACCAAAGACAGCACGGTCAAAGACGTTGAGACGTTGGATTTTGGCAAGATCAACCCGGTTTCGGGTCCGATCTATGTCGAAGGCGCGGAGCCGGGCGATGCGCTCAAGATTACCATCGAGGGGTTCACCCCTTCGGGGTTTGGCTGGACCGCCAATATCCCGGGTTTTGGTCTCTTGGCTGATCAATTTACTGACCCCGCGCTGACGATCTGGGACTATGACCCTGACACGTTGGCGCCGGCGCTTTTTGGCAAACATGGCCGCGTACCGCTCAAACCCTTCGCGGGAACCATTGGCTGTGCGCTGGCCGAAGACGGCTTGCACTCCATCGTGCCGCCGCGGCGTGTGGGCGGTAATCTCGACATTCGCGATCTGGCAGCAGGCACTACGCTCTATCTACCGGTCGAGGTGGCGGGCGGATTGTTCTCCATCGGGGATACCCATGCGGCACAGGGCGACGGCGAGGTCTGCGGCACCGCCATCGAGAGCCCAATGAACGCCACGGTGACGCTTGATCTGGTCAAAGATGCGCAGCTGAAGATGCCGCGGTTCACAACACCGGGGCCGGTGACCAACCACCTTGATGCCAAAGGCTATGAAGTCACCACCGGGATCGGGCCGGATCTGATGACGGGCGCACGGGATGCGGTAAGCCAAATGGTCGACCTGCTCTGCGCCACGCAAGGTTTGGCGCCGGAGGATGCCTATATGCTGGTTTCCACCTGTGGCGATCTGCGCATCTCGGAAATCGTGGACATGCCAAACTGGATTGTGTCCTTCTATTTCCCGCGCTGTGTCTTCGAATGATGGTGGCGATGCAAACTCCCCCCGCGGCGGAACCCGCGGGGGCCAAGCCGGTCCTCACGGTGGACGGCCTGTCGATCTCGGTCCGGACCGAGCAGGGCATGCTGCCACTTGTGCAGGATCTGTCATTCACCTTGCATAAGGGCCGGACCTTGGCGATTGCGGGTGAAAGCGGATCGGGTAAATCACTGACCTCCCTTGCGATCATGGGTCTGCTGCCGCCTCCTGCTGTACGGGTCACAGGCGGTGCGATCAATTTCGATGGGCAAGACCTGACCAAGCTCGCTGAAAGCAAGCTGAAACAGCTGCGCGGCAATCGCATAGCGATGATCTTCCAAGAGCCAATGACCGCTCTCAATCCGGTCATGCGTATTGGTGCGCAACTGATTGAGGCAATCCGTGCGCATGAAGACGTATCAAAGGCTGAGGCTCGCAAACGCGCGCTTGAAGCCGTGCGCGCCGTGCGTCTGACCGAGCCAGAGCGCCGTTTGCAGCAATATCCTCATGAGCTTTCGGGCGGTATGCGGCAGCGGGTCGTGATCGCCATGGCCATTGCGCTGCGCCCTGATATTTTGATTGCAGATGAACCGACGACCGCGCTCGATGTGACGGTTCAGCGCGAGGTTCTTGATCTTTTGCGTGATCTGGCGCGAGATATGAACACAGCGCTGATCTTGATTACCCACGACATGGGCGTTGTGGCCGAGATGGCCGATGAGGTGTTGGTGATGCAGCGTGGTCGGATGGTTGAACACGCGTCCGTGCGCAAGCTCTTCTCAAACCCCGATCAGCCCTATACGCGTCAATTGCTGGCAGCCGTTCCGCGTATGGGGCAGGGGCATGGGGCACATCCGGATACGGGTACGGAGCCCTTGGTTAGCTTGCGCGAAGCGCGGGTGGCCTATGATCTGCACGGTGGGCTATTGGGCCGCGTGGTCCAGCGGGTGCATGCGGTTGAAGCTGTGTCCTTTGATATCTATCCGGGCGAAACCTTTGCTCTTGTGGGCGAAAGCGGATGTGGAAAGTCGACCATCGCGCGGGCCTTGGCCGGTCTGGTGCCGCATAGTGGCGAGATCAGGTTTCAAGGTAAGCCACTGGGCAATGATGCCGCAACGCGCAAACAGATCAGCCGTGAGCTGCAAATGGTGTTCCAAGACCCGATGGCCGCTCTGAATGGCCGTATGACCGCGGGTGATTTGGTGCGCGAGCCGCTGGTGATCCATGGCGTGGGCACAGCAGCAAGCCGCCGCGAGAAGGCCGCCGCGCTGTTTGCACGTGTGGGCTTGGGCGAGGATGCGCTTGATCGCTATCCACATGAGTTCTCGGGAGGACAGCGTCAGCGTATCTGTATCGCGCGCGCGCTCGCACTGGATCCGAAACTGATTATCGCAGACGAAAGCGTCTCGGCGCTTGATGTTTCGGTTCAAGCTACAGTGCTGGACCTGCTGGCCGAGTTGAAACGCGAGATGGGCATGTCCTATCTCTTCATCAGCCATGACATGGCCGTGGTCGAGAATATCGCAGATCGAGTGGCGGTGATGTACTTGGGCCAGATCGTAGAGATGGGGACAGGTGCGCAGGTCTTCGGGGATCCGCGCCACTCCTATACGCAGCGTTTGATCGAAGCTGTGCCTCATGCTGATCCTGACCGCGTGCTGCCTGCGCGGGTGCTCGCCGCAAGCGATCCGCCAAGTCCGGTTCGTGCCGTTGGGGATCCGCCTAATATTGTTACGTTGGATGATGTGGGCGGGGGCCACTTGGTGGCGCGTTCGTAGTGGAGGCAGAACTGCGATTTCTTGCTCCACCGATCGCTAATGCCGCTTGGCGCTCGCGCTCCACCATGCGAGACACATCGTGAGGTATTTCCATCCTTGCTCGCATGAGCTCATGGAGCTGCTTATGGGGCTTCTTTCGCCATGAGCTCCAAAATGCTCTCTATTCGTTTGAAGCCGTCACGCTTTAATGCCCGACAATTTGACTGCCTATGAGCTGTTTAACGGTTGTCGAGATAGACCGAGCCAAACGCAGGCCTTTGTTGCCGATGTTGACTTCTAGGCGCTGCCGACAACGGCCTCACCGATTGAGGGGGAGGGTTCTGTAAAGCGTCTTTCACCCTCAAGGTCTGGTACTACCGTGACCCAAGCTGGGGGTAGGCCTTGATCTTTGCGGGTTTGTTCGATGTCCGTGCAGGCTTTAGGTTCGCTGTGGCACAGCACAATCTTATGTCCGGTCAGCTGCTGGATGCGAAAGGTGAGAGCCAAGTCTCTTTGGAGGTGAGCAGCCTTCGCGCTCTCCAGCGTTTCAACGTCACCATAAACGAGGACGGGACGTTCTATCGCGGGGTCTACGTTACGCAGTCTCTCTGCCAAGAGGCGGGTTTCTGCTTGCCAGGGATGGTATGTGGCATACTGGAAAAACGTCTGAAGCAAGTAGGACAGAGCGATCAAAAGGGTGCAGTTGCGCATGAGCCGCCCGGAGAGATTGGTGTGCTGGCTCATCAGGGCCGTGGCGCGCACCACGATTACGGCATAGTAGATCCAAGCGAAGCTAAATGCGCGCGAGGGTATCGCAACGCCGAGCTTAAGTGATTGTAGCACCATCAGTGCTATGCCGGCCCAAAGGCCCGCATGCAGATAAAGAGCTTCTTTAGGAGCGTGCTTGATCAAAACGCCCGTCGCTACGATCAATAAGGCAATGTGGAAGTAGCCGGCGGGCAGGAAGTTATACGAGTTGGTAACAAGCAAGATCCTGAATGTTTCCAGCACGTAAGGCAGGTTTTCAATCATTCCTGTAAGGCCTGAAGCCGGCGTCGCCTCTCGCCAGTCTGCCAGTGGTACGCCGAAGATACCGTGTACGTACCAATTTATCGTATATGTGAGTAAGACGGCTGCTGCAAAGCTGGCTATGAACAGAACCATGAGCCCAGCAAGATCCGCAAAGGAGCGATTTTTTGTACGCATGAGGCAGACGGCAAGCAGGATGAGAGAGTAGGTCGGGTAAGCCCAAAAGCTGACGATAACGAAGAGGGGCAGCAGGATGCGAAGGCTGCGTTGCGACAAGTAGCAGCCCAACACTGCATATAGCGCCACGACGGCGAGGCCGGGGAGTAGGGTGTTAAACCATAGTGAAATAAGGGTGGCGGGAACGGAGCCCAAGATGAACAATGCCAAAGCTGCGATGAACCACGTGTGCCCTTCGCGTCCCATTGCTGCCACCGCGAGTGCGGCGGCCAGTAGCGCTGAGAGAATCTGATAGGCTGCAAAGTTCAGCCAAGCGGGGGTTGCGATGCCCCGCAAATGCCAAAGGTAGTTAAGCCAGCGCCCTTCGGTGAGGGTTTTACCCCAGAACATTTGAGCATCGCCAAATAGTGCAGGGTAGTCATCGTGACGAATAAACGGGTCTATGAGGTTAGGCGCTGAGACGACGAAGATTGCCAGCAAGCTTACCCCGAAGGCTTTAAGCAGTCGCTGTGTTTCATCTGGCTTCGACTGCGCGCTTGAGGTTGCGATATATGCAGCGTCCGGAGAGGCAAATGTCATGTCGCACCTGTTTTTCCATGCGCACGTGCGGCAATGATCTTCGCACGAAGTTGGGCAATCTGTGTCACAGCATTTTGCGGCATCCGCGATACGACAAAGCGGCGGAGCTTCCAGGCGATATTGCCCCCATTTTGAACGGAAGCGCCGTTTGGAATTTGATGCTGGGCAATAGCGGCAGGCAAGCCATGAAGACCTGCATCATTGACATAGAGTATGGTGTTATACCGATACCAAGGCTCAATATTGCGATTGCTTGAGAGGTGCGGTCGGACGCAATCGTAGGCGGTATAGCCGCGCGCCTCGAACAGCTTCTGCCAGTAGGATAGAGGTTGCTCGTTGACGTGGAACTCGCCGCCTTGTCCTGTCACCGCAGCCGAGAACAATATTCGATCAGAACTACGGGTGAGGCTATCTACGAAAGTCTCTGCGGCAGAGGGGGGTAAATGCTCTCCGACCTCAAGGCTCTGTGCGAGGTCAAAACGACGGTCGATGTGAACCGGAGCGGTGAGGTTGGCGGGCATAAAATTTTCTTGCGGTACGGCAAGTTGATGGCGATCCACATAATCCCCGTCCACTGCTAGGATGTCCTGGGCCCCTGCCTTGCGCCATTCGTCGAGCCAAACGCCCCGCCCCGCGCCGAAATCGATCACAGATGTCGGTTGCAGCTGAGGCGCCAAGAGGGCCAAGATCTCGCGTGCAGAGCGGCGCGCGCCCTGGTCGATATAGTTAAAGAATGTGTCAGAATAGATATGGGACATATAGCTACGCTTTAAATGTATTGGGTTTGGCAAACACCCATAGGCTCATGAAAAGAAAGTTCTGAATGGGTAGGATCACTGTTACAATGAGGGCTGCAGCCCAAGAGGGCAGTGCAAAGTAGGCGGCTGCAGGCCCTGTGATGAGGGAAGAGGTGACAGCCCCTCCTATGACCATCAGGCCAAAGCGTATCATTTGACGGGGGTCATTTAACTGCTGATCAAAGGTCAGTCGCGCTTGCCCGACATACTGGAGTATCACAGCGGACCCGAACGCGAGAGCGTTGGCAAACTCTTGGTGCAGTCCGGCATGCAAGAGGATGAGGTAGAGGCTGACGTAAACCCCAGCAGTGGTGCCGCCCACAAGCGCAAATGAACAAAGCTGGTTCAGCCGAGACATGTGTCACACGACTTTGCGCAAAGGGTGCAATGTGGCGCTACGTGTGTCTTCGGAGACAAAGTAGAGGGGCCGGTTTTTGGCTTCTATGTACAGGCGGCCGATATACTCGCCCAAAATGCCCAGTGTCAGCAGTTGCACCCCTGAGAACAAGCTGATGGCCAGTACGACCGAAGCCCAGCCGGGGGCTGTTTGATAGACGATGAGCGAGTAGATGACATAGATCATCATGAGGGCCGAAAAGCCGAGACTGGCGAAGGACATGCGAGTGGCAAACTTCAGCGGTTTGGTCGAAAACGCGGTCATCGCATCGGTGGCAAATCGTATCATCTTGCGCAAAGGGTATTTGGTTTCACCCAACTCTCGAGGCGCGCGGGTATACTCGATGCCGATTTGGCGAAAGCCTGCCCAAGCAAACATGCCCCGCACGAAGCGCGCGCGCTCTGGCATCAACAAAACGGCATCGAGGGTTTTGCGGTTAACCAAACGAAAGTCGCCGGTGTCACGAGGGATGTCGACATCGGACATTGCATTTAGGGTGCGGTAGAATGCCCAGGCGGTTGCGCGTTTGAACAGCGTCTCACCTTGGCGTTCGCGACGTCGCCCGTAGACCACATCATAGCCTTGGTCCATCATGCTCATCATATCGCTCAGCAGCTCTGGCGGGTCTTGTAGATCAGCATCGAGCATAAAAATACGCTCCCCTTGAGCTGCTTCGAGCCCTGCGGTGAGTGCGATCTGGTGGCCACGGTTTGCTGAGAGTTTGAGGCCGCGTAGGCAGGAGCAGGTTGCTTGGGCGCGTTCGATTTCGGCCCAGGTCCCATCTGTAGAGCCATCATCGACCAGTAGGATTTCTGCGCGTGGGCCGTATGGAGCGATCACCTGGGCAAGACGGTCTACCAGAACCGGAATTGACGCTTCTTCGTTCATGCAGGGCACGACAACGGAGATCAGCATAGGGCCACCACCTTAGTTTATCTACTTTCGTTCACCTTTGAGATGGAGCTATCGTTAGAATATGGCCTCATTAAGGTCGGAGTTGGGCTTAAGGCGGTGGCGGGATGCCCGCAATGGCACGCCCAAGCTTGTCTTGCAGCGTGCCTCTATTTTTTTGGGTGGGGGGAGCTAATCGGTCTGTGGTGGAAGCTAGCGCATCAGCAATTTGGCAACGCTGTTAAACGTACCAGATACCATCATCAATTGCCGCTGTGGTCTTGGATATATTCTCGGTGCTCTCAGAGAAGTACTGCATTGTTTCGGCGCGGCTGATCCCTTTTTCCTGTTCCGCGGTCCAAAAATCATACCCTGCTTGGTCTGGGTCGCGGTCCAGCACGTTATTGTAGAGTAGTGTTAAGAATGCCTGATCGGAGAGGGATGCCGGGTCTCCATAGGCACCTGAAAACTCTTCAGATTGCATGAAGTATTCAGCCATTTGAACGAGGTTGACGTTACCTTGGTCGTAGTTGTCGATCCAAAACCCGAGGCCTTCTGGATCGGGTTTTCGATCAAATGCGGCTTGGTACAACCGGTAAGCTTTCCCGGCATTGCCGAACTCGTCGAAAGCAATAAACCCATCATCAAACTGTAGCCGTTCGATGCTCAACAAGCTATCCAGGCTGTCATCTGTGAGGTTGCGAACGGTGAATGTGTTTGCATTGGCGCCATCGGTGGGAGTGTGCGTAATTTTGTGCCCTGGCGCCTTTAGTTACGCCATGGGAAAGCGTTCTTCGAACATAATGGCGAGTTGGCTTTTAACGCGGTGCCATTCACGCACAGATCGCTTCCACTCGACGGAAGTAGCATTGAGGGCCAAGTAGATCAACTTCGCCGCCGCCTCATCGCTCGGGAAGTGGCCGCGGGTTCGCACCGCACGCCGGATTTTCGAATTCAGGGCTTCTATGGCATTCGTCGTGTAAATCAGTCGGCGCACTTCGGGCGGGTAGTCGAGAAACGGGATCACCTCGTTCCAGGCTCGGCGCCAGCTCGGTGCAATGGCCGGATAGCGCTTGGCCAGATCACTCTCTTCGAACTCGGCCAGCGCAGCCTCTGCTGCTTCGACGTCCAAGGCGGTGTAGACCGCCTTCAGGGCTGTCGCCACGGCCTTTCGGTCCTTGTAGCTGGCAAAGCTCATAGAGTGGCGCAGCAAATGAACGATGCACGTTTGAACCTGGGCTTCCGGGAAAGCCGCCTCAATGGCCTGGGGGAAGCCTTTGAGGCCGTCGACGACGGCAATCAGAATGTCCTGAACGCCCCTGTGGCGTAGATCATTCAGAACCTTTGCCCAAAATTTGGCACCCTCGTTGGCCTGGAACCACAGCCCCAGAACGTCCCGGGTGCCGTCCGGACGGATCGCCAAGGCCACGAAGACCGCCTTGTTCGAGACCGCTCCATCACTGCGGATGTTGACGCGGATCGCGTCCATGAACACCACGGGATAGCAGGGTTCCAGTGGCCGGCTCTGCCAGGCGCTGACCTCGTCCATCACGGCCTCAGTGATCGCCGATATCAAGCTGGGTGATGCCTCAAAGCCGTAAATCTCCTCGATGTGCCCTTGGATCTCACGGGTCGTCATACCGCGTGCATACATACTGACGATCTTGCGGTCGAACTCGGGAAAACGGCGCTGATACTTGGCGATCAACAGCGGATCAAAGGTGCCGTTGCGGTCGCGCGGAATGTCCAAGATGACTTTCCCACTGTCGGTGGTCACAGTCTTCTGACTGCTGCCATTACGGCGATTGGGCGGATGGTTCTGACCCTCCGCGACACCTTCGGCGCGTTCTTCCCCAAGATGTTCCTCCATCTCAGCCGTTAAAGCGCGTTCTGCCAATGCTTTGGTCAACTCAGCAAGAATGCCCTCCTTGCCGAATAGGTCGCCAGATGACCGGCCTTCCATCAGTTGGTCTAATAGTTCTTTGTCGATGCTCATACGTGGGTCTCCTTATAGAGCAGTTACCACGCCAGAGCACAAAATTCAGGACAGTCCCCCATCGGTTATCTGAAAGGAGTCCGAGAGCCCTTCAAACCTAACGGTATCGATCCCTTCTAGACCGCTATAAGTGTCGATCTCAGAAGTCGCGATCATCAAATCATCCGCTGGGGTCCCGATTTTGACCGATATGTTGTCTTCTGGTCCTGTGCTCGGCTTTGGGCCATATATTTCCTGAATGCCTGCAATGTCTCCGCTGCTAAGAACAGGTCCAGTATAGCCTCTGGGGAGCATAATCGAATTAGGGGCGTCAGAGTGGTCAAGGCCTATCGCGTGCCCCACCTCATGTATGGCGGTTTCAAAGAACTGTTCTATTGTTTGCCGCCCGATTTCGGCCCTGTCAAAACCGATTTCGGCTTCTATAAAGCTCGTGTTGCTATATCGATAATATGCAAGGCCAAGGGTCCCGCCCGGACCGTCAATGTCTTCATATCCGAGGCGGATATTGACGTCTCGATCGTCAGACACTTCGATAAAATCAATGTCTGCAACGTCTTCCCACATCTGAAATGCTTGGCGTATGACATCTCTTTGCTCTGCACCTGTAATGCTTTCGCTAAAGTTGTATCCGTCCGGTGTCCCTGCTCTGACCGCGCGATAAAGTGTCTGGTAGATGTCCACTATCGATGGTGTACATTTTGAGGTGAGCGATGGCGGGTAAGAAGGGTCAGAAGAAGCGGGTCTGGTCGGATGATGAAAAGCGGTCGATCTGCGCGCAGGCGCGGGTGACCGGGGTTTCTGTTGCGCAGGTTGCGCGTCGCTACGCAATGAACACCAACCTGATCCATACGTGGCTTCGCGATCCACGGTTTACATCGGAAGGTCAAACCGCGGAGTTGCCCGAGCCTGAGGAGGCAGTGTTTCTCCCAATTGAGGTCTCGGGCGTGACGTCAGCGCCAGCGCCACACATTCCGCGCTCTTCCCCAACAGGTCCCGCCACCGCGCAGCGCGTGGATATCACGTTGTCAAATGGTCGGCGCATTCTGGTGGAGGGACCAACCGCGCTGTCGGCGATTGTGGCGATGGTCGAGGGACTGACGCAATGATCCCGGTGCCGAGCAACACGCGGGTATGGCTGGCTGCCGGCGTGACGGACATGCGGCGTGGCTTCAACACGCTGGCGGCACAGGCCGAACAGGTTTTGGCCGCAGATCCGTATTCCGGCCACATGTTCGTCTTCCGGGGTCGCCGGGGTGACCTTTTGAAGATCATCTGGTGGGATAGCCAGGGAGCCTGCCTGTTTACCAAACGCTTGGAACGGGGTCGTTTTGTCTGGCCCGCAGCCAAAGAGGGCAAGGTCAGCCTGAGCTCCTCACAGCTGTCGATGCTGCTCGAAGGGATCGACTGGCGGACGCCGCAGAAGACTTGGCGACCGCTGGTTGCTGGATAGGGTAAAACCCAACAAAACATAGGGTTTGGCGCTGTTTTGCATTCCCTCCCATAGGGCGGTCTGGTATGGATTACACCATGCTGGACGCCTTCAAATCCTTGCCCAAAGATCCTGACGAGCTGCGCTCTGTCAGCGCGCAAATGCTCCAGCATATCCAGTCTCAGGCCTACCAGATCGAGAAGCTGAAGGCTGAGCTTCATGGTCACCGCAAGGCGCGCTTCGGTTCGAAGTCAGAGGGTATGGATCAACTGGCTCTCGATTTGCTGGAAGACGAAGAGATCGCGCAGGCCGCAGAGGATCACCACACCGAGCAGCCGCCCATTGATGAAGAGACCCCAACCAACAAGCGCCAGCACAGCCGCAAGCCACTACCCAACCACCTGGATCGGGAAGATGAGGTTCTGTCGCCGGGCGAGGCATGCCACGACTGCGGCGGTGCCTTGCGCCAAGTGGGCGAGGACGTGACCGAAGAGCTGGATTATATCCCCGGCCGCTTCATGGTGCGCCGATTTATCCGTCCGCGTATGGCCTGCACCTGCTGTGAAGCCTTCGCCCAGGCCCCGTTGCCGTCCCGCCTGATCGAACGTGGGCGACCCGGACCCGGCCTTGTGTCGCACATGCTGGTCGGCAAATTTTGCGATCATCTGCCGCTTGAGCGGCAGTCCAAGATATACGCTCGCGAAGGGGTCGATCTACATCGCTCCACACTAAGCGACTGGGTCGGGCGTACCACAGCTCTGCTGGAACCCTTGGCGGAACACATTGGCAAGTTGGTCCGGGCTGGGCCAGCCCTGTTTGCGGACGATACCCCCGTTAAACTGCAGGTGCGCGCAAACACGACAAAGACCAAAACCGCCCGGCTCTGGAGTTATGTTCGGGATGAACGACCGTGGTGCGGAGTAGCGCCGCCCTGCGCTTGGTATCAGTTCAGCGTCGATCGGAAGGGCGAGCACCCCGTCAATCACCTTACCGGGTATACCGGCACGGTACATGCTGATGGCTTCGCCGGCTTCAATGGTCTGTTTGGCAAGGACAAAGCTGACGAACAGGCTTGCATGGTCCATGTGCGCCGCAAGTTCGTCGACGAGGCCGAGCGCACTGGCTCTCCCATTGCCCAACAGGCAATCAAGCAGATTGCACAGCTTTACGCTGTCGAGAAGGAGGCCCGAAGGAAAACGCCGGAAGAGCGCGTCGCCCTGCGGCAGGCCAAGGCCAAGCCTGTCTTCGACAACCTGGAGCTTTGGCTGCAGGCTCAGCTGCGCAAGATCTCTGGCAAAACCAAGCTGGCCGAAGCCATTCGGTATGCCCTGAACCGCATGCCCAAAGCCCGCAGCTACCTCACCGACGGGCACCTCGAGCTGGACAACAACACTTGCGAGAGGACAATGCGACCCGTTGCATTGGGAAGAAAAAACTATTTGTTCATGGGGTCTATTGGGGGCGGAAGCGCCGCCGCAATCGCCTATACGCTCATGGAAACCTGTAAGCTGAACAGCGTCGATCCCGAGGCATGGCTCACATGGGTCCTCCAACGTTTACCAGATCACAAGATCAACCGCATCGACGAACTCATGCCCTGGAATTGGCAGCCCGAAAAAGCCTGAAACCGCGGCGACACCGGACGCTTACCTAAAGTTGATGATATCACCTTGAGAAGTGGCGAAGCTCCAGTACACCACTCCCCCAGCTTCGCCAAGTTCCGCGGGGCCCCACTTCGGGCCTAGGAGTTTGTATTCCATGGAAAATATCCTCTAAAGCCTATGCGCGCGATGCAGGGGCCTATTTCTATTAGAGCTTCAGTCGATCGGGTGGTCGAGTGCCATTCTGTAGGCGGAGGCGGCTAGAATGGGGAACGAGTGGGGGCGGGTCAACTCTATAGGGTGCTTGGCTTCAAACGCTTCAAAACTTTGCCTCGGTTACAGCAGTTGCGTTAGACTAATCCCTCCACGACTTCAGCCAGTTTAGCGCGCCAATCTGGCGGCTGAATGCCAAAGTCTGCTTCCAAGGAGGTGCAGTCCAGCCGAGAGTTCAAAGGTCTCTGCGCTGTTGTGGGATACGCGGAGGCGGGTATGCCGGAGACAGCCACATTTTGCCCTGAGCAGGCAAATATTTCGCGCGCGAAGCCTGCCCAGCTTACGAAGGGCGCTCCGGCGAAGTGATAGGTGCCGCCGCCTTGGCCCGCGATCATTGCTTCAGCCATTTTGAGTAAGGCCTGTGCAATAGCGCACGCAGGGGTCGGCCCACCGATCTGGTCATCCACCACATTCAACTGGTCGCGCTTTTGTGCAAGCTCAAGCATGGCAGTCACAAAATTCCGGCCCGTGGCGGAGAATACCCAAGAAGTGCGCAAGATTGCATGCGCTCCTCCTGCAGCGCGGACCGCGGCTTCTCCCGCGGCCTTGCTGCGCCCATAGGCGTTTAGAGGGGAAACCGGGTCTTCGGGGCGCCAGGGATGTTGCCCGCTGCCCTCAAACACGTAATCTGTTGAAACATGTAAGAACGGGATAGAGGCGTCAGCGCAGGCACGCGCCATGGCCCCGGGAGCTGTTGCGTTTATGGTAGTGGCCAGCGCTTCTTCTTCCTCAGCGCGATCAACCGCCGTGTAAGCTGCAGCGTTAATCACCGCTGAGGGCTGTGCGGCATGTATTGCTGCTGCACATGTATCGGGTTTTGTCAGATCGGCAGCTTCTCGATTGAGGAATAGTGCATCTGGCGCGCTTGAGCGCAGCGCCGCGGCGAGTTGCCCTGTTGAGCCGAAAACCAGCAGGCTCATGCGCGGCCCAGCCGATTGCCGACCCCGTCACGCTGTTGCAGCGCTTGCCACCATTCGGGATTGTTGAGGTACCACGTCACCGTACGGCGCAAGCCCTCCTCAAGGGTCACGGAGGGTCGCCAGCCGAGTTCTTCTCGGATGCGACTGGCGTCAATCGCATACCGTGCATCGTGACCGGGGCGATCCTCGACGAAGGTGATGAGATCGGCATAGGGGTGGTCCGCTGGATGCAGCTCATCCAACAGCGTACAAATCTGACGCACCAGATCAATGTTGCGGGCTTCGGCATTGCCACCAATATTATAAGTCCGCCCGGGAGCGCCTTTTGTGAGAACTGTCAGCAGAGCGTTGGCGTGATCATCGACGTAGAGCCAATCGCGCACATTCTCGCCCGTACCATACACCGGGATTGGCTTGCCCGCCAAAGCGTTGAGGATCACCACGGGGATTAGTTTTTCGGGGAAGTGATGATGGCCATAATTGTTGGAGCAATTGGTGATCAGAACCGGTAAGCCGTAAGTTTCGCTCCAGGCACGCACGAGATGGTCGGAGGCTGCCTTTGAAGCTGAATAGGGGCTATTGGGGGCATAGGGGGTCTCTTCGGTAAAGTATCCTTCGGTGCCGAGACTTCCGTATACCTCGTCAGTCGAGACGTGGTGAAACCGGAAACTGGTTTGGCGGCCATGCGCCTCCCAGTACGCCCGCGCGGCTTGCAGCAAGGAATATGTGCCAGTTACATTTGTATCGATAAATGCCCCAGGCCCATCAATGGAACGATCGACATGGCTTTCGGCCGCAAGGTGCAGCACCGCATCGGGCTGGTGATTGGTAAAGATCTGCGCCAATGCCTTGCCATCTCGGATGTCAGCATGTTCGAAGGCATATTCAGGCATACCTGCGACATTATTCAGGTTATCGAGGCAGGCGGCATAGGTTAGCGCGTCTACGTTCACCACCGCATGCCCTCTGGTCAACGCAAGCCGCACCACGGCAGACCCGATAAAACCGGCTCCCCCGGTGACCAGCAACTTCATGAGGGGCGCTCCCAGGTAAAATGCGCGGCGTGCTCTGCGAGAAGAGGCGCTGTTGCGTCTTTATCGGACAGGACCGGCGCGCCTCCTTCAAGGCCCCAATCAATGTTGAGCGCAGGATCGTCCCAGCGGACGGCCGCATCGCACTCTGGAGCATAGGTATCGGTGCATTTGTAGATGATTTCAGTCATCGGCGCGCGGGTGATGAACCCATGCATGAAGCCAGCCGGGATCAATAGTTGGCGGCCATTCTCAAAGCTGAGCTCAACGCCAACCCACTTCCCAAAATTTGGTGAGCCATGTCGGATATCTACTGCCACATCGTAAAGCGCTCCTCTCCCACAGCGCACCAGCTTTGTTTGGGCATGGGGAGGGGTTTGGAAATGCAGGCCGCGTAAGGTGTTGGGCGCCATCGATAACGAGTGGTTGTCTTGCACAAAGTGATGATTGATCCCGGCGGCGGCCAATGTTTGAGCATTCCAGCTTTCGCTAAAAAAGCCGCGTGCGTCCCCGTGGCGGGTTGGGGTCAGGATCAATACGCCAGGCAGGGACGTTTCTTCTATCTGCATCATATACCCGTTACTATAATCGACCTTATCTGCGTTTTTACGCGCTCTTTGATAGATGCAACAGCCCTTGGCGTTGAGCTATGCTTGCGGGTTTTTTTAGGCGGCACTCTTTGCGTTTTTAGTACTGGAAGCCGTAAATGCTCTTCAGGGCATTGTCGCACTTAAAGCGCGCTCAAGTTCATTCCGGCGTGTCTTCGGCTGTGCGCCTGCTGCGATATGCGGTTAGCTGTGTTTGGCGTACCTTCTGCAACATGCTTTGCAAAGACGTCCAATCTTCGAGAGACATGTCACCGCGTGTGACAGCGTCTACCTCTTCCCCTACGTCTTTTAGAGCCGTCAGGAGCGGGGCTGCTTTCTGGGTGACCTGAACTATTTTGGCGCGACGGTCATTCGGGTCAGCGCTGCGGGACACCAGGCCTGCGGCCTCAAGATTTTTCAAAACGCGCGCGGCGCTCATTGCCCCAAAGCCCGTTAGATCGCTTAGTTTATTTTGGTTCAAGGGGCCGAAGCGGGCGATATTTGCCAATGTTCGTGCTTCACTTGGGGTGATGCCGAGTGCGGCTTTCTGTATTTTTCGCTCAAACTCCAGTCGCAATATGCGAGTGATATCAAGTAGTAAGAATAGGGTGCTATTGGAGTCTATGGGTTGCATGAAGGGCCTTGGTCGTTTGTCGTCCAGGCAATACTAAGAGAGGCATATGAATTAAAGCTGTTCCTAAGCCTCAGCCAAAGTTGCACCGTCACATTCTGTCACGATCCTACTTTTGGCACCAACCCGTTGTTTGCCGCCGGGGCGCAAAGCGCTTTTGTGATGTGTTGCGCCAACTCTTCGACGTGAGGGGGGTACAGCATCGTAATGTGGCCGCCCTTGACTTGGATTATATCAAAGCCGGCTTTTGCAACGCTTTTCCAGCCAAGTCCATTTGCGAAGACGGCCTTGGCATCAAAAGGGTCGTCGGCTTTGAAGATGGTGAGCTTGCGCGGGTAAGGGGCTGGTACATAATTTGAAATGGCCAGTTCGCTTAATGCGACAAACTGGGCAACAGAGCGCGCTTCATCGTAGGCAGGAGGTCCTTCCGGGCCGGCTTCTTTTAGCCTGGCCATCTCTTCAGCATGAAGCCTTTCGCCGCGCCGTTCTTGCTTAAGCTTGTCGAGATAGGGTTTGCCTTGTTTGAGAAGGTTTTTGAAATGCACCCATCTATGCCCGAGGCGGCCTTTCCGGATGCGCCCATCAGGTCCGCTGGCATCAAGGAATATTAGGGCCTGCACATCGCGGCCTGCGGCGAGGAGTTGCTGAGCCACTTCAAATGTAATGAAGCTGCTGACCGATACCGCCACAAGGGAGACTGGCCCTTTGGGCCGATGCTGGTTGATCTGCTCTACGTAGAATGCGGCTAAGGCTTCAACCGTTGATGGCAGTCCTTCTTTGCGTATCCCGATTGTAATGCCGAACAAGGGTTGGTTGGGGTTCAGTGCGTTCGCCAAAGGTAGGAAAAAGGAATTGTTCTCTCCCAATGCATGTATCGCGTAAAGCGGCGTGCGCCCTCCTTTAGGCTGTAAGGGGATGACGCAGGATCGATCCTCGGCTTTGGTTGTGATCAGCTTTGCGATGCCAGCCGGGCTTGGATCTTGATAGAGCAAGCTTGGGTCAACGGGCGTGTCAAAGGTCTTCTCCAGAAGGGTGTTGAGGCGCAGAATTGAAAGAGAATTGCCACCGAGATCAAAAAATGAGCTGTCTGCGGCAACGGGGCTGGTTTCCAGTACAGCTTCAAAAAGTTCTGCTATCCGGCGGGTATGGGGGCTGTCGGTCTTGAGTTGTGTCTCTGGGCTCTGAACCGCGTCTTGGGGGATCGGGAGGGCTGCCACATCAATCTTGCCCCCTGGGGTGCGCGGCCAAGTTTCTACGTAAGAGAGGTCTGGCAACATGTGGGGAGGAAGTTTTTGAGAGAGATCGGCTTGGATGTCTTGTTCTGAGGGTGGGGCCGTTGCACGGGCCGCAGAGTACCAAGCCACCACTCTTCCAGTCTTGTCATCTGGTACAGCAACATAAGCACGTGCCACGTCGCGCCGCTCTTCTAACAGGCTTTCGATTTGATTGGGATCGATCCGGAAGCCCCGAACTTTGAGCTGACGATCCATCCGCCCAACAAAGTTCAAAAGCCCGTCTTGCCAGTACACCCGATCCCCGGTGCGGTAACTGCGTCCCGCTAAAGTGCCCTTATGGGTTTGGAAACCTGTGCGCTTCGCATCCTCATCAATCACATAGCCTTCGGCGACAGCGGGGCCGGAAATGCAAAGCTCGCCTTGAGCCCCCATTGGAGCGAAAGACCCATCGGCGGCCAGAACCCATGCGCAGGCGTGTGCAAGCGGGCGACCGATCGGAACAGAATGCCGCAAAGGGCGATCATCCGTTACTTCATAAGCCGTGCACGTGATGGTGGTTTCTGTAGGGCCATATCCGTTGATCCATCTGACCTTAGGCGCGATATCGCGCCACCTGCGCAAGATCGATAGGGGGACGCGCTCACCTCCTACGATGACCATGCGCAGATGAGGCGGCACAAGGCTATCATGGGTTTTTAAGAAAAGGGTAAGCTCCACCCAGAAGCCCGTTGGTAGGTTGAGCAAAGTTATGCGATGTGTCTCGCAGGCTTGCAGAAATGCTGAGATAGATTGGGACATTTCAGGGCTGCGGAGCAGCAAAGCGGCCCCAGAAAGAAGCGTCGGAATGATCTCTTCGATCGCGACGTCGAAGCTGAGGCTTGCAAACTGCAAGACCCGATCTTCAGGAGATAGATCGAACAGCTTAGTGACGGCTGCGGCATGAGCGGCGAGAGATGCCTGTGATACCACAACACCTTTAGGGCGCCCTGTGGTGCCGGACGTAAATAGAATGTAGGCGTTCCGGTGCTCGCTCATATGGCCGCGATCTGGGGCGGACGCTTGGCGCTCTTGCATTTGTTCGTAGCTTAATGCCAGCGTCGCCAAATTGAACAGCGGAGCGTCGGGATCTGTTAGAATGATTTTGGCGCCGCTGTCTTTTGCCATGATGTCGAGAGTTGTCTTCGGATAGGTCGGGTCCATCGGCACAAAGGCCGCGCCTGCTTTCCAAATCGCGAGAATGGCCACCACGAAGGCCGGGCTGCGTGTGGCGCAGATGCCAACCACATCGCCGTGCGCGATCCCCCGATCTATAAGACGTTGGGCGAGCGCATTGGCTGCTGCATCAAGCTCGCCGTAGGTTAGTTTGCCGCCCCCAATCCGCTCTAAAGCCGTGCGGTCAGGCCAGTGAGTTGCTTGTCGTTCAAAGGCGGTGATGCAACAGGGCTCAGATACTCTTGTATCTGTTGCGCTGGCGAGGAATTCGAGACGCTGCCTCTCGCCTTCATCGAGCATGGAGAGCTGGGCCAACTGTGTTGTCGGGGGGGCATGCGCCAGCTCGCAGAGCAGGTTCTTTAAGTAGCGGGCCAGGCGAGGGGCTTGGGGCACCTGTTTGCCGTCATACTCCACCTCGAGCCGCAACGCCTCATCTTGATAGGCCGCGACAGTAAGGGGAAGGTCATCCTCTTCATGCAGCTCCACGCGGCGGTGTTGCCATGCGTCGCCATAGTCTTGCATGCGCACATCAAGAGAGGCTGTCTCGAACATTAGCGAAGATTCAAGCAATGGTTTGCCTGGTGGAACATTCGTAAGACGCCGCAAACCTGCGAGCGGTGTATGTTCAAAGGGGCGTATCTCAAGCTGACCTTTGCGGACGCTACGCAAGAGCGTGCCGATGGATAGGTCTTGGTCCAGCTTAACGCGAAAAGGGACCGTAACGATGAAGCACCCAAGGGCAGTTTTGGTGTTCTCAAGCAGGTGTCTTCCGCTGAGAGTCATGCCAAAGACAGCATCCGCGCGGCCTGTAAATCGCGCAAGCACAATGCCCCAAGCTGCGCAAACCACTGTGCTGAGGGTCACACCCGTGGCTTTTGCCAAGGAAACCAGAGCTTTTGTTTCGTGCGTAGTTAACTGCTGGGTCAGTGTCTCTTTACGACCTGGCTTTTGGCGAAAATCAATGAGGCCCGTGTCACCCTCCCAGTCTTCAAGGGTTCGGGCAAAATAAGCTTCTCCCGCGGCATGATCCAAAGCTTCCGATATAGCGCAGTGATGCAAGAAGACGTCGTTTGAAACCTCAGGCGCAATAGGCGAAGGACGCCCGGCCTCTATGGCCTCATAGTTGATAAAGGCCTGAGCCAATAGAGGAGCGAAGCTGCGCCCGTCGAGCAAAGCGTGCGGGAAAGACCAAACTAAGATACTGGAGGCCGGCCCGGTCCGTATTAGGGTGAGCCGAAAGCAGGGGGCTGCGTCGAGCGGGCAGCCTTTGGCGCGGTCAGTTTCCAGAAATGCTTGAAGCTGTTGGCGTATATCATCCGGTGAGACAGGAGCCCAATCGAGCGTTTCGACGGCCACATCTTGAGGCGTCGCTATATGCTGTGCTGGAGGTGCTGCTCCCCGTGAATGTATCGCCAGCCGGAGGACGGAAGACTGTTCAACGAGACTTTGAAAAGCCGCCACAAGGATGTCGGGGTTCAAGCATTCTTGAGCAAGGTGGCAGACAATTTGTTCAAGATATAACCATGGCCGCTTTGAAGATGCGGCCACCATAGCCTCTTGAACAGGCGTCAAGGGCACGGACTGGGTTTGGAAATACACTCGTAAAATCTCAACGTTTAATATTGACCAGCATAAGCGCATTGCGCCTAAAAAAGAACACAATTTCTACGTGATGACCGCGCAGGGGGCATTTTTATATAGCTGTGCGCCGCCGGATGCCTCTTGGCTGAATTAGAGGGTCAGCGCAAAAGCATGGCTCAGCATGGCCGGGAGGGATGGCGAGTATGCATATGTTTAAAAGGGAAAATGCGATCCTGAGCAGCTGAGGCTGGCGAGGCGTACCGGGGTGTGACGGCCGCGGGCATATCCTGGGTGTCAGCTTGCGCCACAGTCACTGGAGCGGCAGTAGTTTGTACAGCATAGGCTTTATCTAATGCTGCCAAGTGGTGCCCTATGGTAAATGTCATCGAGGCCGTAAATGCGCCTGTGATGATCGCGCGGAGGGTCCGCCCACCCGACGCGCGCTTGTTCGAAAAGATGTTCATTCCCTCGCTCCCGGCCGCTCGCTTAATAGGGGAATGTGGGGAAATTAAGGCCTTGAAGCTTATTGATATTTTTTAAAAGCCTCACCTCCAGCAGGGTCGGCAACGAAGTCAAAGAATGCGGCCGCGGGATGTGCGGCGTGTAAGCGTTCAAACAAGTTTCGTGCTTCAGAAAGCTGAGAAAAGATTTGTTCTGCAAGTGCAATATATACGCTTTCTTGAGGTTCCCCTTGTGCAACGCAGACCACGAAGTCGCCTCTTTCTGCCGCAAAGCGGTAGGTTTCATTGTCAGGGCTGAGCTCAGCAAGGAGACTGGCAGGAACCAGATCGATCCTAAGACTTTGAGAGTAGAAATTCGCGATCTTTTTAAACACTGGGCCAGGCACCTTTTTGCATAAGATCACATTATGAAATGGGCGACTTATCCGCAACGTGCGTCAAAGAAACAGCGGACTGCGGACGTTCGCGGCCATACCGCTCGACAGCCGCCTATCCGCTCGATGAAGAGGGCGTGCGGAAGGCTACCTATTAGCAAGCTTGCTCAAATCGCGGTCATTCGGAGGCGGCCTTTGCCCTGCACTTGACACGGACCATCAAACCGAAACGGCGCGCATCTTCGGCGCCGCCTGAATGCGAAGGGGCTATTCATAGCCCCCAAAGAATCGCATAGAGACCATCCATCACCTTGTGTCCCTCTTCCGCAGAAAGCTGATGGACTGGGTCAAGGTGGCGTATTCGATTGGCCTCGACGGTGAGTGGCATGTGGGTTCGAATGCGAAAAGCGCTACTCGCAATTTTTGTATCAACGGTGAGCTTCGACAGTGGCGGAAGCTCGTCGTTTGGCAAGACCGGCAAAAGGACGACTGTGTTTAGATCTAGTAAATGATCGGCTTGAACAACCAGGTAGAGATCACCAGCGATTTCGAAGATGTCAAATTTTTGCATCGGTCCCTGGGTGGTTTAGGGCCAAATGAGCGCCTGGGACGCCGCTGCTTTTGATCTGCTCTGCTTCATCGGCAATCGCAACTTCATTCTCGCGGAACCATGCAGCAGCGCGCTTTTGAGGGCTTCCAGCCGCCATATCCGCGGCAACAAGGGTTTTGATGTAATCGGTCGTGCTTGTGCCTCGGGCAGCTGCCCACGCTTTTAGTTGTGCTTTTTCATCAGGGTGCAGTCTTATTGTCAGATTGCTCATGAGGCCTCCAGCATCATTATGCACTAACGATATACATCTGGTGTCAGTGCGCTTCAAGTTGCGAATATGTTTCGGCTGCCGAATGTAGCTCCCCATCACCCGCGCGCAGAGCGCAGCTTGGTATGTTTCGGTTTAATAAAGCAAAAAGCTCCTTCGGTTCGGTGGATTGGAGAAAGCCAGTCGGTCGGGCAGATATCTTGGCAAGAAGGAGCTCCTCTTTTACGGCGTCTTAATTCCAGGGAAAGTTCTCCGCTAAAACTGCTGATTGGTCGATGCGCGCCCCATAAACCCCTGCCAGAGTGCCAAGCAATAAACCATTGCTACGAGTGTTCAGTACGGGTTGCGGCCACCTAACCGTTTGGGTGTATCGTTCTAAAAGTGTGCCCCCTTGTTGATCGGCTGAGCGAGCAAAGGAAGTTGCTATGGAGAACTATCGTGCGCACCGCGGTGCTGAGACAGCAGATGCGAAAGCAATGCGCGATAGGGCTAATCACACATTGATACATCTGGTCGCTGTGATGGAGGCGGAGTTTTTGGCGCCAAAGCAGTTGCGGCATCTGCCCGAACAAGCGCGTCCTGAGCAGGCTGTGAGGGATATCCCACCAAACTGGTTCTCGAAACCTTTAGCCGGGGTGGACTGGCGCGCTTTGGCTGCAGAAGCGCGCTGCGAGATCGAAAGCTATGATGAGCTGCTCTTTTGCTTGCACGCCGTGCGGGAGTTCAAAGCCCAAGCAGCCGTACTGAACCCATGGTCGAGCGCAGGTAAGGATGGGCTACTCTCACCTGAGAATTTCAAAGAGCAGATGCGAAGCGAGATACAAAGGCTGCAGGCGACTGTTGCCATGATCGCACTGGGGTGTGACGCTTTGCCCGTTGCGGCACCTCTTCCAAGAAGAGAGCAAGATGAGCCTATGCTGTCAGGTCTGCGAAGGCCTTACGTTTATCAGTTTAGGAGCTCTGTAACGGAAGCGTTTATCAAGAGTTGGAGGTGGAAGGAGGCTCTGCTTATGGCCTCTGAAAGCTACGCCTCAGGCTATATCCCGCGGCTGTTGGTTTTTGAGGATGTTGGAGCCTCCGCTTTGCTGCGCTTAAGCATTTCTAATTTAACCTGAGGCATAGCCGGCAGCCTGAAAGTAGTTTGAACACTCCTGCGGGGAGTACATTGCGCAGATATCACCAAGGGCTTCGAACACCGAGGTGAATGATCGCGCACTGATGCGTCTGAGGTGAGACTTCAATTTGGAGAAAGCCAACTCAATTGGGTTCAGGTCTGGCGAATATGGCGGCAGATAGAGGAACCAGCATCCATGGGCCTTGAGCGCCGCCGCGGCTTCTTTGTTGCGATGCGTCGCGAGGTTGTCGAGAACGACTGCCGTGCCTGGCGCGATCTCAGGGATCAGGACCTTTTGGACATAGGCCGCGAAGGCAGGGCCATCCATCGCGCCTTTGATCACCCAAGGTGCGATCAGGGCCTCATGTGTCAGCCCCGCAATCAGGGTTTGGGTTCCCCAACTGCCGAAGGGCGCATCCATCTTCAGGCGCTCGCCACGCGGGGCCCATCCGCGCAGCCGGGTGAGGTTCGTTTTGACCGCTGTTTCGTCAAGAAAGACAACGCGTTCCGGCATCCGCGCAATGGCTGGCAAACGGTGTGTGAACCAGTCCTCACGTCGTCGCCTCACCTTGGCACGGTGACGTTCGGTAGCGACCAGTGACTTTTTTTGTGCGTGAACCCGAGGCGCTTTAGCAGATGCCCGATAGCAGAGTGCTGGACCTGCAGTCCGGTTGCATCAGCAAGCGCATCACGCAACTCAAACAATGTGATATCAGGGTCTTGAGCAATCAACTCTTCGAAAAAACCAACATGGGGTGCCAATTTCCCTGACCCTTTTGGACGACCCTGTACGGCAGGATCAGCCCGGCCCGTCGTTTGGATCTGATGCCGCCACCGTGCGCCCGTTGCCGGCGACAGCTTCAAGCGCGCTGCCGCCGCTCGCCCGCTTAACCCTTCCTCAATATATCTTTGAAACCGTGCCCGTAGCGCTGATGGCAAAGGTGCTGACATAGTTCATCCTCCCAAACAGGATGAATCACAATCAGACCAGTTTGGGAATCCCCAGCGATTCAGGTTTTGTTAGAAACGCTTTTGGAGAGGTCTTACGCCAAGTTTGGCGGTAAGGTCTTCTCTGGCGAGGTGGCGTGGGAGCATGTCGCTGCAGGGGCGGGCGAAGATATACAGCGTTTCATAGCGCGTTATTGTCGTGATCCATTTGCGCTTGTGCCTGCTATGCGTCCAGCCCCGCTCTGGGAAGGAAAGTTGGATTCTGAGCGCCCGTCGTGGACAAAAACAGCCCTCCAAGGCCGCTGTTGAGTGCCGCGGACTGTTTAATCTTTCCTTGAGATTCCCACGATGATTTGGATCGCACTGGAAGTGTTGGGGACCAGATTTATGGTCGGGGGGCGGCTACTCCATCAGTCCTGCGTTGCGCGCTTTGGGCACAGAAAGTACAGTAGGGGTGCTCATCTGCGCGGTCATTGTGTTATGGACGGGGCGAGGGGATTAGAGCCGCGGGGCAGGACAAAGGCCAGTTTATTCGGGCGCTGTGGCCAAACGAATGTGTGTCTGGGTTCATGGGCAGTAGAATGATTGGTGTTCACATTTTTTAGTGAAGTCTTGTCTAAGTGATTGCATCACGCCATATCATAACGACGAGTCAAAGGTAATGTTGGCTCTGGATCAGCCTGCGCAGAAGGCTAAAGCTTATGACGAGGAACTGTAAATGCGCTTTTATGTCAAAGCTTTGTGGGATGAAGACGCGAAGGTGTTCTACTCTGAATCGGACATCGTAGGCCTCCACATTGAGGCAGCTACGATTGCCGAGTTCATTGAACTGATGGAAGATTTAGCGCCGCAGATGGTGTTGGATAACCATGTTACCAAGCAAGACTTAGCCAAGAAGTCGCTGATTGATATGGTATCGTCCATTATCTTCCAGCCGCCAAGTCACGGTTCGTTTGCCGCTGCGTAATGGTCAAGGGCTTTTATAACGACGTTGTTGAGTTGCTTGCATCTGCTGGCTATAAAATGAAAAAAAGGTGGGAAAGGATCCCACGAAAAATGGAAGCATAAGAGCCGGCCTACTTTGACGGTGCCGCGAAATATGCTCAGCAAACACACGGCCAACAGCATTCTCAAAGATGCAGGTCTGCCAAAGCTCCCCTAATTTCTGTGCCGAGCGCGCCATCGGGTTGGCAGAGAAATTTGACGTTTGAGGTCGGCCAGCTTGCACGTGCCTACTGGCGCCTGAAAATTGTCTGTAGCCCTGCCCCGCAAGCTTTCGGCGACCGGAAGCCAGCACCGATGCATCAACGATGAAGTTGGGCGTATCTTCACGCTGCGCCACTGAGGTGGTATTCCCGGTGCCTCTGTCGCGACCCATTAAGATTCCCACGATGATTTGGATCGCACTGGAAGTGTTGGGGTGCCAGATCTATGGTCTGGTAAGAGCACACCAGAATGCCGTCCATTTTTGACCCGCAAGGATATTTTTATGCCTCATGTTGTTCACCCGATCCTTTTGGCTGGCGGCTCGGGGACGCGGCTTTGGCCGCTATCGCGCAAGAGCTATCCAAAGCAGTTCGCAAAGTTGATGGGGGACAGCAGCCTGTTCCAAGCGTCTGCGCAGCGGCTGAGCGGAGAGGGGTTTGCGCCCCCGGTGATCCTGACGGGGGCTGACTTTCGCTTTGTTGTTACCGAACAACTGGCGGCTGTTGAGATTGCGCCTGCAGGCATTCTGATTGAGCCTGAGGGACGCAATACGGCGCCAGCAATCTTGGCGGCGGCTTTAAGTCTGGAGGCCAGGGCTCCCGAGGCGCTGATGTTGGTTGCGCCGTCAGATCATGTGATCCCCGACGCGGCAGCCTTCCGAGCGGCGGTGCAGGCTGCGACTTCTGCCGCGCAGGACGGTCAGCTTGTTACATTCGGTATCCGCCCGGACCGCGCAGAGACGGGCTATGGGTGGCTTGAGATGAGCCAACCAAGCGCAGATTTTGAGGCCGTGCCGCAGCCGCTTAAGGGTTTTGTCGAAAAGCCTGATCTCGCGACGGCGGAAGTCATGTTTAAGGGGGGACAGTATCTGTGGAATGCAGGTATTTTCCTATTCTCGGTCAAAGCGATCATCGCTGCTTTTGAAGCCCATGCCCCTGAAATGCTCGCGCAAGTGCGTCTCTCAGTGGAGCAGTCTGAGCAGGATCTTGGCTTTACGCGACTGGCACCGGAGGCTTGGGCACAAGTTGCCGATGATTCAATTGACTATGCGATCATGGAAAAAGCTGAGAACCTGACCGTGGTTCCCTACAGCGGCGCTTGGTCTGATTTGGGCGGCTGGGACGCTGTTTGGCGTGAGGCTGGACCGAATGAGACGGGTGTGGTGACCACATCGTCGGCGACAGCGATTGATTGTCACGATACCCTGTTGCGCGCGGAGGACCCACAACAACAACTGGTTGGTATTGGCCTGAAGGACATTATTGCGGTGGCGATGCCTGACGCGGTGCTGGTCGCGCATAAAGATCGGGCTCAGGACGTTAAGAAAGCGGTGGCTGCATTGAAGGCCAAAGGGGTGGCGCAGGCGGAAACGCTGCCGCGCGATTATCGGCCCTGGGGCTGGTTCCAGAGCCTTGTTGTGGGTGGCCGCTTCCAAGTTAAAAAGATTTCAGTGCACCCGGGCGCGGCCTTGAGCTTGCAAAGCCATCATCATCGCTCGGAGCACTGGATCGTCGTGGAGGGTACGGCAAGGGTGACCATTGGAGATGAGGTGAAACTCGTAAGCGAAAACGAGTCTGTCTACATTCCGTTGGGCGCAACGCACCGTATGGAGAACCCTGGCAAGGTCCCGATGGTTTTGATCGAAGTACAAACCGGCAGCTATCTGGGGGAGGATGACATCATTCGTTACGAAGATGTTTATGCGCGCGGGCAGGGGGCAAAGGGTTAACTTTGGCTCTAATTGGTTTGCCTAAACGAGATAGAGAGGTGTGCTTGGAGGCTGGTTTAGGCCTCTAAGCGCACGGCTTTGGCAGGCGGAATGGCTTTACTGAAATCAGACCGGGGGCTATAGGTTAAACTCCTTTACCTTGGAGGGGGTTCCCATGGTTCGAACAATTTTAGTTAGCAAGTACATCCAAGTTCAGGGCGCTTTTGTCCGGGCCTTGAAGAATGGCAACATCATTGTGTGCACCGGAAATGGGCAGTTTGAAGGACGGCCCATCTGATCTGGCGCTTTTGGCATCACATGTAGTGTTTGCAGTCACCGAGCATCCCGATGTGGCCGCAAGGCCGCATCTCATCGGTTTCTGGATCATACATCATTGGAAGCTCTCCTTTTTTATAGGGAGTGCAGGCGGAAATTAGGAGTATGGCCGCAAGAGTAATATACTTCATCTGTTCACTTCTTTGACGGGTTGTTCGAGTACTTTTTGTCTGGCTCTAATATACAAGTTTAATTTTTAGCGAGCCAAGGGGGAACCGAAGCCCATCTGGGACTATGCCCGCAGAGGCTTGTGACCTGTGCCTCTTGGGGCCCGCAGTATTGATTCCAAAGCATCTAGGAACGACAGGGTGCCAAAATATAAAGAGATGACCCTTGGGGAAGCCCCATTGGACCCCGAAATGCTATCAGAAGTGCTAGAGTGCCTTGAGCAGATGGGGATAAGGGACATCTCATCCACTCCCCGTCTGGCTGGATGTATTATGTCTGATGCAGCGCTTGTGATCCGAGCGCTTGCAGATCGGGCGAAGGTTGGCGTTGAATGAGGGGGTAAGCCCGTGACGGTTTGGTGCTGCGCTCTCAGTGTGTCGAGGCTGGATTGATTTTGGGAGAAGATTGTGGCCCGGCTAACTTGGAAAGAAGCTGATCGCGCGCGAGGGGCAAAGAGCTGGCTGCTTCGCCCTATTTGTTGGATACTAGGCCATGGTTTTTACCAAGCGGATGGTGAAAGCTGGGTGGATGCCACTTTGGTCTGTCCCAGATGTGGGCAGAAACATTCTCGGTAAGGAGGCCCCTGTGCGAGTATACCTCGCCTCTCTTCAGCAGTGTATAGGTGCCGCAAACTGGCCTGCTGCTCTGTGTCTTGCTCTTACTCTCCCCGAAATGGCCAGCGCGATTGAAACCCCTGAGATCGAGGCGCGGCAAAGGTACGCCAAGTGGTTTGATCGATGGGTGGGTGAGAAGTACCGGACAGGTCTTTTGTCGGGGGCGCGTAGGTTTCTGTCGGGCTCTGATTGCTACGCCCTAAAATGTGCCGTGCTCTATCAGGATGTAGATGCTGGGTCGGCGCATGGCCGCACCTATATTCTGGATCGGTATTGCTTTACATCGAAGTCAGAGGACCATTGCACCCATAAGGGCGGGGTTCTTCAACTGGCGATATGTCACTTCTGCGAGGATGTCGTGGCGGGCTGTGCAGCGTGGTTAAGTGCTGCGGAGAATGACCCGCGTAAAGCGGCGCGGCTAAAAGCAGGGCTTGGACTTACAGGCGTGAGCTGAGGCCCACATAACTTAAAAGCTATGGTGGTAGCGGATCGCTAGGGTTTCTGATCCGGGGTTCGGACTTTTAAGGCGGGCATTGGATTTGTGGTCGAGTGCCAATGATACGCGGCTGGTATCATTGAGCTTATACCCCAATCCGATCAGTGTCCGGAACTGCACTTTCCCATTGAGGGGCGTCCCATCGGTGCCTTTGGTGTAAAAACCTGGCATGAAGCTGCCCTCAATGAACCAGGGACTGTCGCTCAATTGCCATTGGGCAGATAGGCCTGCGCCGATGAAGATGTCCCGATCGTTGTCGATCTGTGCCGCGATTGCATAAGAATAAGCGGCTTGGCGTCCTTCAATGAAGGGGGAGGCATGATACTCTGCGACAATAGCAGGGGCTGAAGTGTTGGTATGCTCCAGTACGTCATCCAGGCCCAAGCCAAGTACCACTTCGCCGCTATATGCAGCAGAGGTCGAAAGCATAAGGAATAGGGCGGTGGTCAAATGCTGCATGAAGGAGGCCTAGGTTCGAAGAGGTGCAAGACCACAGCTACGGGTAAGTCGCTGGACGATATAGATAAACTTATCCGCTTCTTACAAAGGCCTGGCTATAGTTGTTTGTATGCGACACTGTATGTCCCCGCGGCTGTGACAGAGAGCTGACTGTCGTTGCGGCACAGAGGCACTGATCCACGCATCGACGGTGAGCTTCTCGGCTTTAGCGGGCTATGCTTCTCTTCGCTTAACTTCCTCGCAAGCCTTGAGCGCTAAGATCTGAACTTATTTAGTGAGATCGCCTGCAATCTTAAGGCTGCGCCCTGCCGCCTCGGCAAGGTAGGCGTCGTGAATGGTTTGGGCAATCATCGGATCGATGGCCCCGTACTCTGCCATCAGTTCTTGTATGTCGTCATATGATAAATCAGAAAATCGGTGAGCATTCAGTCGATTATAGCCCTCGACAAAATCACTTAAGCAATATTCGGCCATCTTCTCCCTCCCACAGGTTTAAAGCAGCATAGGGGAGTTTGCTGCAAAGCATAAGTCATGCAAACGTGCGAGGTCTTGAGCCCCAGTGGCAGAGCGCGAAGTGTTCAGGTTTGCAACGAGCGCAGAAACTGCCACCGCATAGTCTTGGCTTTTAGGAAAGATGCGGCGAGCCGATCCCTAAGTAATTTTAGCGTGGCTCTAAAAGCGCTTCTTCGGCCGCTGGTGGGGCGTTATCATTGTGGTGTATGGCCATGCCTAGCAAGTGCGCGACCAGCTCCAATACGAGCGGCTCGTTGTTGCTGTTCATTGTTACACCCGGATCGCTACAGACAGCAGATACTTTCATCACAACTCCAAGTTCATCGAAGCTTTACGGTTTGATCTCGTTGTCCTTCAAAATTGGGGTCGCATGGAGGCGGTCTTGTGAATTATTCCTCTATAATCAGGCGTTTTTGCCTCTGTGCCGTCACATTTATATCTTCGAGCTGAAGCTGCTGTGATGTCTCGATGAGGTGGGGGTGTCCCGTCCAGCCCGTCTTGAAGTCACCTCTTTTAGGGCGGTGAAGGTTAAGCTCACTTATCCGCGGATGCGGGAGCAGCTTGCTGTTATGGCTTGGCTTTGCATCGATGGCTGAGCGATCGTCAAACCCTTCTGCTCAAAGCGGCTCATGTCGCCTATGGTCAAACATCAGGCGCAAAATTGAGACACTGCTCCTGCAGATATTGGTATCTCTAAGTAGGCCTTGAAGTAACAGCTTCTTCGCATAAGGTGTTGTTTGTAGAGAGCCTTTTAATGAGGCGCTCCCGGTCAGCCTCGGAGACTTCACTGTATGTCGTTGAATGCCAAGAAAGACGTCACTCCGATTGCTGACGGATTTTCACGGCCCAATCAGACAGCGCCCACCGATTGGAGTGCTTATTCATCGGCTTATGATCTTCTTTCGATGCACAACCCTGCCTATCAAGCGCTTATGCAGGATTTCTCTGCATTTTTTGCAACGATAGAGGTGCCGCAACGGATTTATGATGTCGGCGGGGGGACTGGTAACTACACGGAAATTGCAGCCCGCGCCTATCCTGGCAGTGAAATATACCTCATCGAGCCTGATACATCAATGATCCGGTCCGCGCGGTCTAAGCTGGCTGGGTCGTGTCGCGAAGGTGGTGGAAATTCGAAGGTGGCGTAATCTCCGGGTGACTTGAACCCACCCAACCGGCGGCAGCAACCGCCAGGGAGATCACGCCATGAAGAACGATACCGACACTGCCGCGCTTTCGCTACTGTCCAATGAAGCGGGCCATGATCCGATCGAGGATCGCTTGCGGGAGAATATCCGCGCTACGATCGAGGCGGTTTTCGAAGAGGAGCTGGAGGCGTTTCTGGGGCGCTGCCGTTATGATCGCCGCCCCGGCAAACTCACGGGCTACCGGCACGGCCACCGGGAGCGTCAGCTGATCGGCACATTTGGGACCGAGACGATAAGTGTGCCGCGCGCCCGCGCCGTCGATGAGGCTGGCAAGACCACGGAATGGCGCTCGAAGGCGCTGCCGCGCTACCAGCGGCTGACCAAGAAGGCTGAAGCCCTCATCGCTTCGGTCTATCTGGCCGGCACCAACACACGACGGGTGAAGCGGGCACTGTATGGACTGTTTCAGGGCGCGGTAAGCAAGGACGTGGTCAGCCGGGCCTGGCGCAAGGTGAAGGTCGACTGGGACGCCTGGGTCGCGCGCGATCTGGCCAATGAGGACATCGTCCGGCTGATCCTCGACGGCACGGTGATCAAGACACGCATCGGCAGACGCGCCACGAACATCTCGGTGCTGGCGGCCATTGGCATACGCCGGGACGGGCAGAAGGTGCTGCTTTCGATCATGAATATGGGCGGTGAAAGCAAGGCTGCCTGGGCCGAGTTTCTCGGCGATCTCGATGCGCGTGGCCTGAAGCGACCGGAATTTGTCATTGTCGACGGCGCGCCAGGGCTTGAGGCCGCCCTCGTCGCGCTCTGGGGCGAGGACCTGCCGATCCAGCGCTGCACCGTTCACAAGCACCGCAATCTTCTCGGCCACGCCCCGAAACGCATGCAGGACGAGTTGACCGAGGATTACCGCGACATGATCTATGCTGACGATGCGGGCGAAATCGACAAACGTCGTAAGGCGTTCCTGCGCAAATGGCGGCTGAAGTGCCGCGCGGTGGCGGACAGCCTGGAAGAGGCCGGTGACCGGCTATTCACCTTCACGCGGCTGGACCCATCGCAGTGGAAATCGGCCCGGACGACAAACGCCATTGAGCGCCTGAACGAGGAGTTCCGCCGCCGCATCAAGACCCAGACCGTGCTGCCCTGCGCCGAAACCGTGCCGATGCTCCTTTGGGCGCTGATGGCATCGGGCCAGATCCAGATGCGGAAAGTGGACGGTTGGGAAACCTTGGCTCAGCCCATCGCTCCAATCAGCCTTGACCTCGCGGCTTGATCAGGCCCAAATCCCCATGCTCGGAGAACGCCGCCGGAGAATTTCCACCAGATTCGAGACACCACCGCTGGCTGCATATGACAATATACGCTTTCACAATCTCGCGCTCGAAGACGTCAAAGGAACAGACGCTTGCGACCTCGTCATCTGCGTTCACGCTCTTTATGCGATGCCAGAGCAAATACAGCGGCTTGGCGATCTCCATCGTTTACTAAAGCCGGGCGGTTACCTTTATCTCATCGACCTTGGTCGGCGGATGAACGTGGCAGATTGGCGCAAGTATCTGTTTTCAGAACTTAGGCGAAGGCATGGCTTGATCGGAGCTCTGCGAATTTTCTGGCAAGGGCGTGAGGTGGCCAAACAGAACAAGGCGATCTGCGAAGCACAGGAGAGCGGTGCTTATTGGATGCACAGCGCAGCAGAACTTGTATCGGCAGTCCGCAACGCCGGTTTCGAGGTTATCAGCCAAAAAACCGTATATCGTGGCTACAGCGACCTTCTTGTATGCCGCGCAAAATGATGAGCCATGAGCAGGGGCCCTGAGATGGATGAGCAAATTGTTACTGCGCTAAAACAGGTCCGCTATCGGGTTATGACGGACAGTTCTGATCTCGAAGCAATATACCGTCTGCGCTACACATGCTATCGGGCTCAGGACACGATAGCGCAAAACGAGTTTTGTCGCATGACGGACTCGTTTGATGAGACGGCCAACTGTGTCCATGTCGCCGTTCAAATGGACGGTGAAGTTTTAGCCGCTCTTAGACTTCATCTGGTCTCCAAATTATCTCATGTTTCTCCTACCTTAGAAGTTTTTCCTGAGATTTTGGACCGTGTAGAGGACGGGCAGACGGTGCTTGATCCAACACGTTTCGTGATTTCTCCCGATGTTCGTAAAAGTCGTGTGCCATTGCACTTTCTGGCCTTAAGAATTCCGTTCCTCGCGGCAATATTTTACGATATCGATTGGGCATTGGCGCCTGTGCGCGACGAGCATAGTGCGTTTTATCGGCGCTATCTTGGCTACAAACCAGAGTTGAAGGCGCGTTTTTACCCAGGTTTAAGCAAACCCGTGCAGCTTTTGGTCGCGAACTTTCGTGAGCAGCGCGAGGCGGTTTTGGCGCGCACGCCGATTTTTGGTCCGGTGGGCGAGTTCCCGAACGCCAACATCTCTTTTCCTGATCTTTCAGAAGTCTATGCACCTTCCCCACGGGGGCGTTTTAAGGTGGCTTGATTGCCCGTTTTGGGCGTGCTCTGAGCCTTTCGGGGGAGACCGGCAACATCTGCATCGGGAAGGTTTTGCCGATGTATGCCTATGCGCTTTCTTGTGCTAAACATTTGCTATTAAGTGACAAAATTTAAACATATTAATGGCGTAGCGCTAAGCGTCAGCAATATGGCCCGAGGTTAGCGTGAAGTCCCCGAGTGTGTTCCGCGTGTTCCGTATCGACTGGTTCAAGCCGGATGGACGTGAACAAAACATCAAAGATTACATAGCGCTTGCCAACCAACTTGTCTGGCAACGGCAGGGTAGCTTTTTTGCGGCAGCTGTTTTGGCTGCGATTTATTTTGATGCACTAACAATATTTGCTTTCTACGCGGTTGTCGTTGTCACTGAGGTGCTCGATGTGCTTCTTGGGCGTCAATCTAAGACGTGGGATGGCAAAGACCCGGTGAGGGGCCGGCGGATTTTTATACGCATCGCCATTAATACCGTTCTAAGTGCATTGGCGATCTCTGCGTTCATCATCAGCATCGCACATCAGGAAACCTCAACCGGACACTTTACGTCTCTGTTTTTCCTGTTCTCTGCATCCGTCTTTGCGTCAATGTACAATAGCCAGATGCTGTTCATCTTGGTGTTGCGTCTGTCGATCTATGGCTGCGCCTTTTTGTACATCGCCCTTTTGGATGTGGTGAGATACCTGCCGCCATTGAGTTCTCCCATTTGGCTGCAGTTCTGGACGATTATATTCGTACTCTACTTCATCGCTGATATTTCTTTGAAGTTCTACCTCAGCTACCAAAGACAGCAGAAGCATATGAGCTTGATCGAGGAAGAGAACGAGGACACCAAAGCTGCTTTAGAGGTAAAGTCGAGGTTCTTGGCTATCGTAAGCCATGAACTGCGCACGCCCCTGACTTCGATTGTCGGCTCCCTTGAGATCTTGAGGAGCGAGAAATTCGGCGCTCTCCCTGATAACTTAAAGCCAGTTCTCAACATCGCTGCCAGAAACAGCGCGCGGCTCACATCCTTGGTCGAAGATCTGCTCGACCTACAGAAGCTAGAGGCTGGGGAGATGAAGCTTTACTTCAATACCATAGATGCAAATGATTTAGCTCAAGAGGCGGTCGAAGCCATTTCGGGCTATGCGAGCAAGGTGGGAGTTGAGGTTACATCTTCGTTTTGTGATGAGGGCTGCGATATCTCCGGCGATCGCGGCCGCCTGATACAGGTCCTGAACAACTTACTGTCGAACGCACTTAAGTTCTCTGAAGACGGCGGCGCGGTACATGTGCATGTGGAAAAGCTGGGAGAGAAGATCCGTATTTCGGTTCAAGACGAAGGTATAGGTATACCTCAGGGCTCTGAGGAGGCTGTGTTTGGTAAGTTTAGCCAAGTGGATGCTTCAGACATCCGTAAGGTTGGCGGCACGGGGCTTGGCCTTAATATTAGTAAGCAGATCATTGAGCGGCATGGAGCGCGCATCGATTACGTCAGTAAGCTTGGTGTGGGGTCAGTCTTCTTTGTCGAGTTTGACCGGGTAACGGGCAAGGATGGTTCCGACGCGGCTAGGCAGGCGGCCTGAAATTGTAACTCGCTTGCGTTGGTCTGTAGCTAAGCCATCATACTAAAGCCTACGTGCGGTGGTTTTTGAGGCTGTTGTGGGCCTGCGGTTGCATCGGAGCCGGCGAGCAGTTCAATCGACGTAGAGCTCTGATTTTGCCCCCAATGCTTGCGCATTTTGTGCAAAAGGGTGGCGTGTCTCGCATCCGGCCGAGCGCTTAAGGCTTACGCAGCTTGTTCCAGCCCAAGAACCCTATCGCTGGATGCTTTCCAAATAGACCAGTAACCCCGCGAGTTCACGTGGAGTGGGTGTAAGGATACCATTGATCTCAACCGGTACCGTATCATGTGCCATAGCCCCGCCGAATTGCGGCATATCGCGCGCCAATTCGCGTTGCTCGGGGTGGCCATAGACATAGCTCAGAGCCCGCGCGCGCGGGAAGCTGCCCCCATTCTTGCGGGCAAGAAGTGTCAAATCCGTTGGCGCGGTATCGAGCGTTGATGCCAGGGGACCATCGCCTTTTGCGGACATGCCATGACACGCAACGCAGTTTTCCACATAGAATTTGGCCCCATCTGGCGCTTCGGGCATTGAAGGCGCTGTGCAGGCCGCCACCACAATGCCAAGTGCTGCCACTGAGAATAGGGGAAGTTTAAGGGGTGGCATATCGGTTCCTCTCGGTGTCGGTGCAAGTCAAGCGCTTCAACCGTAACTGCTACGCTGCGCATTGAACATAGCGGCATAGAGACCTTCTTGCTCCATGAGTTGTGCGTGCGTGCCTTCTTCGACCACGGTCCCTTCATCCAGCACATAGATATGATCTGCATGGGTTACGGTAGAAAGGCGGTGCGCGACCATGATCGTGGTTTTGTCTTTTGAAAGCTCTTGGATCGCGCCGCGGACCCTTTCCTCGGTCCGCTGATCAAGCGCGGAGGTGGCTTCATCAAGCAATAGGATAGGTGCGGAGCGCAAAAACGCGCGAGCGATGGCAATGCGTTGTTTCTGGCCACCTGAAAGCTGAGAGCCCTTAGCCCACATTTCCCAAGTAAGGCGCTGATTTCGCTGTCCTGACCATTATATTTCCTATATAAAACATGGTGTTGAAGGCTGCGAGGGGCGCGTTTCATGGATCACCCAGAGGGTGCGGGCTTGCAACGGGCAGATCGGGTGGATTTCGACCCTCGCGTGCGGCTGGAATTTCGCGGCACGCAGCTCAGTTCCGACGGCGGCCTTCTGGTGATGCGCGAGCTTGATGACGCGCTCGGGTTGTCCGATTTGGCGTCAGCGGCGCTGCGCGATACTCGCTCTGGCAAGAACACGGTCCATCGGCTCGACGGCCTGTTCCGGCAATCAGTCTTTGGGCGGCTGGCCGGATACGAGGATGTCAACGACGCCAACCGTCTCGCCTGCGATCCGGTCATGCGCCAAGTTGTCGGCGGCAGAGCGGTCGATGCACAAGCGGCCTCGGCATCGCAGATGGGACGGTTCGAGACCGAGACGCTGGCTCTGGCCGGGAACCGTGCCGCGCTGGCCGACCTGAACGGGCAATGGATCGACCGGTTCCATGACCGTAACGGGCTGAAGTACATCGTTCTGGACATGGACAGCTCGGTCAGCCCGACCCATGGCGACCAGGAAGGGTCCGCCTGGAATGGCCATTTCGACTGTAGCTGCTATCACCCCAACTTTCTGTTCAACCAGTTCGGGATGCTGGAACGCTGCGCCCTGCGCCATGGCAACGTCCACAGCGCCGATGGCTGGCGTGATGTTCTCGACCCCGTCATTGCGCGCTACGCGGAGCGCGACCTTGGTGGCAGGTTCTTCCGGGCCGATGCTGCCTACGCGATCCCGGCGATCTATGAGCGATTGGAAGAAGCGCGGTTCTTCTACGCCATCCGGCTGCCCGCAAACGCGGTCCTCAAGGACAAGATCGCGCATCGGCTAACGCGCCCTGTCGGGCGGCCGTCACTGACCAAGGTCAAGCGGTTCTTCGAGGAATTCGAGTATCAGGCGGCGTCCTGGGACAAGGAACGCCGGGTGATCGCCAAGATCGAATGGCATCCGGGCGAACTGTTCCCGCGTGTCGGCTTCATCGTCACCAACCTGCCGATGGAGCCGGACTGGGTGGTGCGGTTCTACAACCAGCGCGGCACCGCCGAGCAGCACATCAAAGAGGGCAAATACGCCTTTCGCTGGACGCGGCTGTCGTGCCGGAAGTTCCGCGACAATGAGGTGCGGCTGCAACTGCACGCCCTGGCGTACAACCTGGCCACCTTCTTGCGCTGCATCGAGCTGCCCGAAGCCATGGCCGACTGGTCGTTGACCAGCCTGCAACTGAAGCTGATCAAGATCGGGGCACGTGTGGTCCGTCACGCCCGCACCATCACCTTCCAGCTGGCCGAGGTCGCTGTCACCGGCACGATGGTACGCGCCATCCTCGCCGCTATCCGCCGATTGCGAGCGCCACCGCTATGCGCATGATCGCGATCCACGCTCAAACTGAACGAAAGCGGCTGGACAGATCTGTCCGCTGCGCTGAAAAACGCCGCCCCTGGGCAAGGAAACAGCGGCTTCGCGGTCTGATCCGTCCAGATCCAGCAGTCTGCGCGACCGCAGGTGCCGCTTGCGGCAGAAAATCCTTGTCTAGCGATCGGATACAGGCGATCTTCACCTCAAACGACACGCCACCTGGGGAATGCAGGCTTAGGCCCTAAGGGGGCATCACCCCGGTCGCGCATGAGTTGATCGATGCCCACAAGTTCTGCAGCGCGCCAGATCTCATCCTCCGGGGCGTCGGGGCGCACGTACTTAATGTTTTCGTAGATCGAACTGTTAAAGATAACGATGTCTTGGGCGACGACAGAAAACGACTGCCGCAGCTTGTCGATGCGCAAATCTTTGACCGCAGTGCCGCCAATGGTCACCACACCGTCACTTACATCGTATAGACGGGCAATCAGGCTTAGAACCGATGTTTTGCCTGAGCCTGTCGCTCCGACAATAGCTGTCACCTTCCCGCCTTCGAACGTCATGTTCACATTGCGGAACAACGGGTGCTTTTCGGAATACTGGAACGTTACATCGTCAAGGACGATGTCTCCTGTGGGATCAAAGACTTCTTTAGCCTCGGGCGCATTGGTGATTGTCGGCAGCTCGCGGTAGAGCGAGCGCAGGCTGTCTAGAATAATCAAGCTGGCTTGCATGCTAACGAAGAACGCGGTGAGGCGGCGCGCTGGATCAAAGATCAGCGCCATGCCGATCATAAAGCCAATGATGCCGGCGCCATCCATCTCAAAGGAGGGGCTCAAGGCCATGTATCCGCCTACGCCGATGATTAAGACGTAGATGATGGCCGCGAGAATATCGACTGTGGGGCTCATCATCGCCTGTAGCTTCTGAAGGCGGATGGTGAGATCTTTGATCTCACCAGTGGCTTTGTTGAGCCGTGCTTTCTCTACCGGCTCTTGGTTCGATATTTTGACCGTGCGCATGCCATTGGTCATCTCTTCGATGCCCGACATGTAGTTGCCCATGGCATTTTCCGCGGTGGCTTGTGTGCCTTTAATGCCCTGAGAAATGCGCCGAACCACAATTGTGATGGTGGGCATCACAATGATGACCAGTGCAAAAAGAGCCGGGTTCTTCCAGATCAGGTACCCTGAGACGGCAATGATCGTGACCGTATCCCGGACGGCGTTGACTGTGGTCTGGCCGATAAAGCCTGAGAGGTCCTGGGCCTGATTGACGAGTTTCAAAATGATGTCGCCCGACTTCGTCCGCTCAAAAAACGCCAAGTCTAATGTCATCAGGTGATCAATGAGATCTCGGCGCATTTTGAACACCGCATCACTGGCCAACCATGCAGAAAGCCGGGGCACCCAGTATGACATTACGGCGCGTATGGAGAAGATCGCCAGTACCATACCGCACACTTTGATTAGGCCTGAAACACGACCGTCATCGAAGATCACCCGCAGACCACTCTCCGTCAACGAGATGAACTGTTGATAGGCAAACCCTTGAATAAGGATCATCACCATAACGAGCACTAACCAGGGGGCGCGCTGCTTTAGGTACTTCGTCCAGAACCAAGAGATGTTGTCTTTGTCTTGATCATTAAAAAGCGGCACACGCTCTTTGCGTTTACGCAAAGCAGCTTTAGTCGTATCTGCCGGGGCAGAAGCGGTATGATCTTCTTCTGACATGATGGACCTTATGCGCCTGTATTAGGCGGGGATACCGTAGCAATCACATCTGCCGCGACGTCTTTCCAAGTGCGCAAGGAAGCGTGATTTTGCTGTATCTTTGCCTTTAGCGCGGCATGGGCGACGGGATCGCTGTGCATTTTGTCGATCAAAGCAGCCAAAGCGGTGTGGTCTGAAGGGTCAAAATATTCCGCGAGTTCTCCTCCCACTTCTCGCAACGCAGGAACATCTGCGGCAAGCCCCGGTGTTCCCAACCACAGCGCCTCGCCAAGCGGCAAGCCAAAGCCTTCCATATGGCTGGGGATCACCAAGGCAAGCGCTTTGCTGTAAAGCATTCTCAAGCTGGCTTGGTTCGGGTCGAGTATGATCTGAACCTTGTCTTTGATTGGTGCAAGCTCGGGGCTGTCTAGGTATGTGACAGTTCGCTTTCTATGAGCGCCAGCTAAAACGAAGGTGGGGACAGGACGACCAGTGTTATGCAAGTGTAACATGGCCTGTAAAACGCACTCGAGATTCTTGCGGCCGGTCATCACACCAACCCCCAAAATGTAGGGGGTTTGGGGCGGGCTGACTTCCACGTCTTCGTTTGTCTCGCGCAGTTCATGCGGCAAAAGCACAGGCTCTAAGGGCGGTAGGGCAGGTAGGTGCCCTGAGGCGGCAAAGTGCTCAAGCTCGGATTTGGTGAAAACGGAGTTGGTCATCACCTTTTCAGCGTGACGGATGACAATCCCATTGTCGTGAGCGAAGTTGCGCGCAAACATGCTTTGCCGAGGATGTGCGAACTCATGCAAAGGTATCATGTCGTGAACGAGAGGGAAAAACCGTGGACGTATATTCTGCCGATCCATCGCCACCAGATAATCGGCCATCATTTTAGGCCGTCCTAACGAGACCAGGATTTGATCTGACAAATCGACCTCACGCAGGCTTCCAGGGGGAACCGCACGGTTCCATTTCTTAAGGCAAATGCGCTTTACGATGGTGCGAAACAGTGGATAAAGCGCATCTCGTACCGGATGAGGCTGGGGGAAACTATAACGCAAACGTAATGGCTTAGCCTCATGGGAGATGTCAGGGTCACAAGCTCCTGTTGGAGATTGGGCACCGATACGTGGGGTGACCTCAAAGAAGCGATCATGGGCTGGCGAGAATATGACAAAGCGCACATCCGCTGACGAGCAAGCGAGCTCATAGCCCACTTCCATGACCGTGCGCGCGATTCCGTAGTACCGAAATTTTATGCCAGAAGAGAGAAACTGTTCTGAAAGGTCATAGTATATGGGGCTCATACGTCCTCTTAACATCGTGACTGGGGTTGAGGAACATGGAAATGTTCGTCAATGAGCATGGATAACGCGCAGCTTTAGCCTTTTTGGGCTTGCGGGACAGGGCCGAAGAAGAGCTTGAACATGTACTATTTCGACGTGACTGATATTCTTCTCTACATAGAGAAGGAAACCACTGTCTCAGGCATTCAAAGGGTTTCTTTTGAAGTGATACGCCGCATGGTGGCACGTTTGGGTGCGGATAATGTCCGGCTGAGCTACTGGGACCGCCGGCGTCGCGCGTATGTTTCCGTAGAATCCAGCTTTATCAGTGGGATGGAAGAGTTCTCCGCAGATGACTTGGGGGAGGTCTTCTTTGGCAAGAGAGCGCGTCGACAAAGTGATGCTGCTCCGACCTTGGTCCGGTATCGCAACAAACCTGTGAAATACTGGCTGCACTATATGGTGCGCGCCTATCATGCGGCCCGTGGTCATGAGCGATACTTCGCTCGAAAAGGGTCGAGCCTTGAAGCATGGAATGCGTTCAAAGAGCGCTCAATCCCTGTGCAGGCCAAAGCAAATCAGGAAATCGAACCATTCAATCTGAGCCAGACGGTCAAGGCGGGCGATCAACTCGTCATTTTGGGCGCGATTTGGGATATAGATGGGCTAGAGCAGGCTCTTCAAGGTTTGAAAGATGACCACGGTATAGCCATCCACCAACTGGTCCACGACCTGATCCCCCTGATCGCCAAGGAACATATCGCTGCGGATTTTTCAGGCGCATTCTTTCACTGGCTCAAAGCATCTATGGGGTATTGCGACCGGTTTATTGCAAACTCTCAGAACACCGCACAGGATCTTCAGCGCTTTATGGATGAGGTCGGGCGCCAGCGGCCCATTGACGTTGTCCCCTTGGCCCAAAAGTTTAGTGTGGTGCACTCCAACCGGGTAAGCGATCCTGCAAAGCCTATTCAATCTCGGCTGAGCAGCTTGGACGGGGTGCGGCACTCCGTGTTGAACCTAACCAAGATGCCATATGTGCTGGTCGTTGGCACTATGGAATCCCGTAAGAACCTTTGGTCCCTTGCGCAAGCTTGGCAGCGTTTGGCTCAGACCCCTGAACTCAATGTTCCGCGCCTCATCTTTGCGGGCAAGCGAGGATGGTACAACGATGACTTCGAAGCGCTAATGGAGGCAACTGGTAACTTAGGAGGCTGGGTTCAGTTCGCCGAAGGCCCCAGTGATACAGAACTCGGCTTCCTGTATGAAAACTGTCTTTTTACAGCGACTGTGAGCTTCTACGAGGGGTGGGGCTTGCCGATCGGCGAAAGCTTATCATTTGGTAAAACAGCGGTTGTGGCCCAAAATTCGTCGATGCCTGAGGTGGGAGGCGATATGGTCGCCTACTGTGATGCGCATTCCATTAGCAGCATTTATGATGCCTGTTATAAGTTGATCGCAGATCCCAACTATCGTCGTGAGTTGGAGCAAAAGATCAGCGCCACGTCTCTTAGGACATGGGATGATGTCGCTCAGGATGTCGAGGCAGTTCTAAACAAAGGCCCCAGTTGAGATTCCCGCGTGACTGTCACGCTGCGATCTATAGAAGCCTATCGTAGCAGGGTCGCTATACATACTGAAAATCGGGCGCGCCGATCGGCATGCTCACCAACTTCGGTATCGATCGCAGCATTTTTGTTTACTGACGCATGTATCGAAAACCCTGATCGTCCGGCCCTTGGCCTCACCTTCAGGGATGCGTTCGGAGAGCTGTGACGGACTTTAGGCGAGACGCGCATTATGCCTTCTTCTCAAACCCGCGACCCGAAGGCTATCCGCGCAAAAGGAATGATGCCGTGTAATGCCCCTGCTCTGGCGCAGTGCGCACAGAGGTTTCTCGCATGGCAAAAGCACCTCTAATGTGTGAATCGGCATGCGAAATTGACCCACTTGGGTGGGTTATGAGCGTGCAAAATTGACCCACCTGCCACGTTAGCATCCGCGCTGGATAGCGCGGAGGAATGAGCAGGTGATATTGATGGAAAGTGTATCGAAGATCCGTCGTTGGATATTGGTTGAGGGTCGCAGCATCCGATCTGTGGCGCGGGCAACCGGTTTGTCGCGGAACACGGTGAAGAAGTATCTGAAGGACGACAGTCCACCGAGCTATCAGCGGCAAGCGCCACCGACCCGGCATAAGCTGTGCGATGGATTTGATGCGCGGCTCCAAGAGCTTTTCGAGCAGGATCACAAGCGCCCGCGCCGGGAGCGGCGGACGGCCACGAAGCTTTACGAACAGCTCGTCTCGGAAGGGTATACTGGGTCCTATTCTCCGGTTCAGCGATTTATCCGAGACCTCAAACGTGCCGATGCTGGATCGGGAGAGGCGTTTATCCCCCTGCATTTTGCTGCCGGTGATGCGCTCCAGTTTGACTGGAGCGAAGAGCGCGTTGTTCTCGGTGGTGTCGAGCAGAAGGTAAAGGTTGCCCACTTCCGCCTGTGCCATAGTCGCAAACCTTTTGTCGTAGCCTATCCCGGCGAGAGCCAAGAAATGGTGTTGGATGCCTTTGTACGGGCGCTGTCCTTCTACGGCGGGGTTCCGCGACGGGTGATCATCGACAATCCCAAAACGATGGTGACCTATGTCTCCCGCTCGAAGGACCGAGTGTTCCATCCCCGGTTCCTGGCATTGATGAACCACTATGTAATGGAGCCGGTTGCCTGCACCCCCGCGTCGGGTTGGGAGAAAGGTCAGGTGGAGAACCAGGTCCATTTTTTACGAGGCCGATTGTTTGTTCCCATGCCAGCTTTTGATGATCTGGATGGGCTGAACAACTGGTTGCGTCTGCGCTGCGAGGAATTGGCAAGCCGCGCCCACCCTGAACAATCGTCCCGCACGATTGCGGAGGTTTTTGAAGATGAGCGCGCCGAGCTGCGCCCCCTGGGGCGGGCTTTTGATGGCTACGTGGAAAAGACGGTGCGGGTCCGTTCCACCTGCCTGGTTCAATATGCCAGCAATCGCTATAGCGTGCCTTCCCGGTTTGCAGGCCAGCATGTCTCCTTGCGCGCCTATGCGAGCCGGATCGTGCTGGTGTCAGGCCAGGACGTTATTGCCGAGCACAAGCGTCGCTTCACCCGCAACGTCAGCTACTTTGAACCTTGGCATTATGTTCCTCTACTGGATCGCAAGCCCGGCGCTCTGCGCGACGGCGCCCCTTTTGTGGACTGGCAACTGCCTGAGGCCATGCATCGGATCAGGGAGCATTACATGGCTGGCAAAGGCGGGGACCGGGAGTTCGTCGATCTGCTTCTACTGGCCCAGGACCACGGGATCGAGGTGGTGGAGACGGCCTGCGAACTGGCAGTTGAACAAAACACGTTGCGCCTTCCTGCCATCACCAATCTGATCAACCAGTTGGTGGAGCCAATCATCACGCCGTTGAATGAGGGCAATGTCTATCCGCAGCTGACCGTGCGGCCCGAGGCCGACTGCAAGCGCTATGAGGCGCTCTGCTCGGCCGAGGAGGCTGCCGCATGAACGCTCTCATCGACCAACTGACCGCCTTGAGGCTGCATGGAATGGCAGCTTGCGCCCATGATTTGCTGTCCGCGCGCAAGCCACCAAGTCTGACCACAGCGATAAAGCAACTGATCGACGCGGAAACTGTAGAGCGGCGGGTGCGTTCCATCCAGTATCAAATGCGCATCGCGAAGTTCCCCCATCATAAGGACTTCGCCACCTTCGATTACGGCGCGGCCGCGGTGAGTAAGGCCCAGATCGAACCCTTCTGCTCGGGTCAGTTCACCGAAGAGGCGCACAACCTCATCTTGGTCGGCGGAACCGGGACAGGCAAAACGCACATCGCCATCGCGCTTGGAACCACATTGATCAACAACGGCAAGAAGGTCCGCTTCTTCAACGCGGTCGATCTGATCAATGCCCTGATCAAGGAACAGGCCGACGGCAATGCCGGGAAGATCATCCGGCAGCTGTCGGCTCTGAATTGCGTCATCATCGACGAGTTGGGCTACATTCCGTTCCCGAAATCCGGCGGCGCGTTGCTGTTCCACCTGATCAGCAAGCTCTACGAGAAAACCAGCGTCATCATCACCACCAACTTGGAGTTCGGGGAATGGGTCGCTGTCTTCGGTGATGCCAAGATGACAACTGCGCTCTTGGATCGCGTCACGCACCACTGTGCCATCATCGAAACGGGCAACACGTCATATCGCTTCGCTCAGAGCAAAAGTCGCAGAGAAAAATAGCCGCGTCGCAAGCAAAGCCCCCAGACGGACTCGCTATATGAGGGCGGTCCGCCTGGGGGCTTTGGCACCCAATAGGCGGGTCAAAATCAAACGCTGAAACCGGGTCACTTTTAAACGCTCATTGACAGCCCTTCTTCGTAAACCAACACCCTTTGCATCCACCCGAAAACCTTTGGGGAGGTGGGTGAGCCCGTGCTAAGTCCAGAGCGCCATAACATCTTGGCCTTTGCTTCAAGACTGATATGGTGGCGCAAAGGATTTACTTGATGTCTGATGTTATTCGTTTTCCACGGCTTGCTCGGTCGAGCGCTTTAACGGCTTCTGGGCTGACTGAGACAGATGACGCCTGCAGCCGCCTCGACATGGCAGAGCTTTATGGTCCGATGGATGCAGGGGATGGCGTTGATGACGGCCCTCAGACTTTTGAAGCAAACGTCTCCTTCCTTCAGCAATCCCATAGCCTTTGCACGCAACCAGTAGGTTGGACCAATCAAGAACTGGCGGATCTTTACCGGACGCAAAGAATACTCGCCCTCGCAGGCGTCACGACCCAAGTAGATCATGGCGTCACAGATGAAGGAGACCCTTGGTTTGTCTTTATGGACAGCCAAAACGAGGTTCTGGTGCATTTTAGCCGTTTTGACGGATGCTATTTGGTAACCAGCCAAATGCAGGAAACCCCTATTAAGGGAGACAGCCTGCACGATCTGGTGGCAGAGTTCTCGCGACGCGTGCAGCCAGTGGCACAGGCCGGGCAGAATGTTGTGTCGCTCACAAAACGCAACCGGGATGTCGTATTCATACATCCCGCGGCGGCGCTCGCGGCTCTGGTGTGGTCTGTATATCTGATGTCGGATGAACTGATCGCGGCAACTCCCGCCACTACGGCAAACATGCCAAAAGAAATGGGGGGTTCATCTCATGAAGATGCAGCTGGCAAAGAACCAGTAGGACATGATGGCGACCAGGAGGTGTTGTCGAGCGCTGTTCAGAAAGCGTCTGCGCCGCAAGATATCGTGAAGGCTACGTCCAGTTCATCGTCTAGCCGCGAAGGCTTGGCCTTAGGGCTTTCAGGGCATGGTGCGAAAGCCGCTGGGGTAAGCTTAAGCTTGGTGGCCCTGGCCGTTGGCTTGCCTTTACCGGCTGGAAGCATTCTGGATATTACGACCGATGACAGCTTTACTCAAAAGCTAAGCTTAGAAAGCCTTTCCGCCGCACTTGAGCACGTTAAGTCGAAAGAAGCCGCCCTTCTAATGGCATCTGAAACGATAAAGCTCCAGCAGCGTGACCTTGGTTTAGCCGAAGTGGAGAGCGAAGAAACTGCACCGGAAGCGCCAAATATTGATCCCGAAGCCGAAGTCGCGCTCGTAACCAAAGGTCCTTCGAGCACCCGCATAAAAGAGACTGAAGAGCTCTCTTACGCTGAGCCCGCACAGCCGGTGGCCATGATGTCTAAACGACCGCCGAGCGATCAAGATGAAAAAGCTGCGGAAGCTCCCAATGAGCAGCCGGTTCAAACTCCAAGCGCGATATCTTCCGATAGCAACGTGGAAGAGGTTAGCTTTCTACAGAGCTTTGACGCGGCCTTTGAGAGCTTTGAGATCACAAGCCTCGACAAGATTGATCACAGTGAGCTCGTCCAATTGCTGAACACGGAGGAGACAAAGTCGCCGTCTACCCCGGTAGGCTTGGCTGAAAAACTGCCTGGCTATGAAAGCTTCGACCTGGAAGCGCGCGAGTTTTTGGATTTCTTGTTCCATACCTACAGCAACATTAAAGTCGTCAACTTGAACACAGAAATCATCTTCATCCATATGGACGCGTTCGAAGGGGGCAGTAATGCTCCGGAAATCTACGCGAAAAGCTGGTCGTACGATGATGGTGGCGTTGTATCTACTATTGGATTGAAGAGCGACATGGCGCAGTTTGATCTGATCGCTTAAGAGCTTTTCGAGAGCGGGGGCGGCAGGCTGCTTCACCGCTCCAACTGAAGCACGTCATGCGAAGTATAGCGCGATCAAGAAGCCTCCAAAATAAAGCAGACCTTCTGGGTTACAGCGAGCTTAACTAGGCGGGTGGAGAGGTGATATGAATAAGGTACTGGTAACCGGCGGGGCAGGCTATATTGGCTCGCACGCTTGCAAAGCGCTGAAGTCGGCTGGGTTCATCCCAGTGACATTCGATAACCTCATCACCGGATGGCGCGATGCAGTAAAGTTTGGCCCCTTCGAGGAGGGTGATCTGCTAGATCGCACACGGCTAGATGAGGTTTTTGCGGAACATCAACCCGTCGCGGTTATGCATTTTGCGGCTCTCAGCCAAGTGGGTGAGAGCATGACAAAGCCGGGTCTCTACTGGCGCAATAACGTCAACGGATCCCTTACGCTGATTGAGGCAGCGGTTGCGGCCGGCTGCAAACGGTTTGTCTTTTCATCTACCTGTGCGACCTATGGGGATCAGGACAACGTCATTCTGGATGAAAATAGCGCACAGTATCCGATTAACGCTTATGGCGCCTCAAAACGCGCGATTGAGGACATTCTGCGTGATTTTGAAGCCGCCCACGGGCTGCAGCATGTTATCTTCCGCTATTTTAACGTAGCCGGGGCAGATCCCGAAGGCGAAGTGGGCGAGTTTCACCAGCCGGAGACGCATTTGATTCCGCTCATGCTTGATGCGATCTCTGGGAACAGGGCTGCGCTGACGGTCTTCGGAGATGACTATGACACGCCCGATGGCACCTGCATTCGTGACTATGTGCATGTCTGCGATCTAGTTGATGCCCATGTTCTGGGCTTGAAGTGGCTTCAACAGGATAGGGGCAGCCGAGTATTTAACCTCGGCACTGGTAGCGGCTTCTCAGTGCGCGAAGTGCTCGATCATAGCCGTGCCGTAACCAATCAAACGGTGCCTCATAAAATCGGTGCGCGACGCCCAGGAGATTGCACCAAGCTCGTGTCAGGCTCTTCTCGAGCGATCAATGAGCTTGGCTGGACACCTAAGCGTTCCACCTTGAACAACATGATTGCTGATGCTTGGAGATGGCACCAAACTGGCCACTACGAACAATAGCCCCAAAGACACTAAAATTGCATCCTTAAGCCCAGCCTAGGGCAATTTATCGCCGCATTCGTGGTCAACAATGGTGCCTATAGAGCAGCATTGGAGCAAAATATGACACAGCCTGCAAAGTCAGACTTCCTGCACATGATCGGATATAGCCTCATCACTGCAGTCTTCGTTTTCGTGGCGCTACTTTAAGAGGGGTTAAAGAGCGCCGCGCGCCGGCCGGCATGGCCAGCGCATTCAACTCGGGATAAGGTAGAAAGCCACAAATACGCGCCTTCAGCGCCTGTATTAGGTGCCCCACCCGACGTATCTATCATCTCTGTGAGTGGAGCAGTTGCTGTAAGACAGCTGCCCCACCCAGGTCTTTCTAAACAAAGACGCCGTCGGTGTAAGTCGCGCCCACCAGTTGTGCAAACTCTTCAGATTGCATCATGTAAGCAAGAGCTTCGTCGACTGAATCGGAAATACCGTTCGCATCGAGATACTCTTTCCAGAAGTTCAGCCCAGCGTCATCTGCTTCGCGGTCAAACAGATTTTGGTAGATAGACCGCACCAAAGCTTCAGCATCATTTAATGCCTCTGCATACTGCTGAGAAAAAGCTTCAGTTTGCGTAAAGGCGTTTGTCAGGGCAAACGTATCGATGGTTCCCCCTTCGTAGAGATCAAGCCAGAAGTCGAAACCTTCCGCATCCGGCTGAGCATTCCCAAGCAAGGCTTCGTAAGCGGCTTTAACCAACCCAGCACCATCTTGAACATCCAAGAACAGCGTGCCGTCGGTAAACTCTAGCCGATCGAGGCCGACGAGTTTTTGCGGCTCGCCCCCGGGTAGGGTGACCGTGACCCCATCCTCCTCGATAGAGATCGTCGTCCCACTGAACGGCAACTGGAAGGTTTGAATGTCGTTTCCGTTTTGGTCCTGCGTCACGTCAGGGCCGCCAGGAGTTACCGATCCAAACCCTTCGACGTCGCTGAGAAGCATAGAATCTGGCAAGCCTTCAATGGCGCTGCGCAACTCTTCAATCCCTGCGGATACAAGGATGGGATTTGCTTCAATGGCGGACAAGGATGCGTCCAGTTCAGGAGTAATCGGAACGCCCAGGCTGGTTATGATGTCGCGCAACTGTGAGGCGAGCCCCTCAGCATCATTCAAAAGCGGGTTATTAGCGATCATCGCCAAGAAGGGGCGAACATCGCCGACCGTCAGTTCATCCATGCAAATTCTCCTAAAAAAGTAACAGCAAGCGACCGACAGCACAAAATTTGCCCGGAATCGCCGCTTAAAAAGGATAATAAGCTGAATCTTACATGGCTATAAAAATGTTAAAACTATGGCGCGCGGACATCTACCTGAAGTAGAAATCTCACGATAACTATCGGAACATTATAGGAATTTTTGAGCTTTAATTTTCTGCAGTACAATCACTGAAGCGCGCCCTATGCCCCGAAATGGATTAAATACCTTCTGGCGCTTCGGCCCCCGTCGCGGACGAGGGCCTTGTCGTTATATAGGTTCAAATGCGCATGGCGTCAGGCTCAACGCCTGCTGCGATCTGAGCGCGGTACCAGTTTGGTTGGCGCCCTTTACCTGTCCACGTCTGCGTTTTGTCCTCTGGGTTCGCAAAAGCGGGCTTTGAGGGCTTTTTGGGGGCCTTTTTTGCTTTCGTCTTCTTTTGGACTGTGCCGTCGGCTTCGGAGATTTCACCAAGAGAGAAGCCGAATTCCGCAGCGGCTTTGGCAGCGGCCTTCTTTGCCTCTCGTTGATCTCTCGCTTTCGCAGAGGCAAGCGCTTTACTTACACTGTTTAGAAGCTTCTCAAGCTCCTTTCGGGACATCGCTTTCAGTTCATCTTTAGAGATCATAGGGCTTCTTTCACCTGCAAATAGGATTGGCTTTCCTGTTTCATAGGCGCATCAAGCTATCTATTCAAGATAGCCTCGCAATTTTAAGCACTTAACCGCAACGCATCGCAAAATTGTGACTTTCAGGGCGCGCGCTTCACTTACCAAGCTGGAAGGGCAAAAGATCAATTTTTGAGCAAAGGAGCTTGGGATATATATTGACTTGAAAGCACAAAATCCTGACCATCATGCGATGTGATCCTTTATAGAAAGAGCTTCTTAGCATGTTTTTCCTGAAAACTTGGTTGGTTGGACTGCTTATCGCAGCTCTTCCAGTCGGCGCAGCAGCAGACCCTCTTCCCTATGGCGCGAAAACGCCAACCCCTCGCCAAATTATTGCAGCATACGTTGGAAAGACAGAAACTTGGGAAGCAGATTGCCAAGGTGGAATTTACTTTGGCGCAAACAGCCAAGCACGCGCGTGGTGTGCGCAGAGCAGCGATAGCTTAGGCGCAGGCGAGTGGACCGTAGATAGCTATGGGCGTATGTGTCACAATCTTACATGGTATTGGCCCAATAACGGTCGCGCAGGTAGCTCGCCGGGTGAGAAAAGTTGCATATTGCATGTCGTCGATCGTTTTGACCGGGTTTGGCGCAGCTACCCGGGGCAAACGGAATGGTGGCCTATCAAGGGTGATAAAGCCCTTACACGGGGCTATACTTATCAGCGCGAAGTGCTGGCTCTCAAAAAGAAACTCGGCATATAAACGTCGGAATATTTCCGTACATAGCCTTTAAGGAAAAAACGGCTACAGCCGAAACTGTAGCCGCTACTGGGATGACCGTGTGCTGTGGGGGACACGATCATCTTCCATTTTTTCTACGTACGGGAATATGTCAACGATTCGATCCACGCCAAACTTAGACGACATATATTAGGACAGAAGAGAACGAATCATAAGCCTACAGAAAGATTCATTTATTCTTTAGGTTCAACAGTTTGAACTTATTCGCACAAGGCATTCGAAAAGCGAAACAATGGCACACCCTTAAGTTGCAAATTAGGCGGAAAATGGGCAAACGCGTGACACACTCCTGCCGCTATCTATACTCGCTTTCTGTATAGATTTGTAACAATGCGAGCACTGCTTTTCTGCCAGCAACAGATCGCCAACCACATTTGAGCATCCTCACGGTACGTTGAAAGCGGCTACTTCTTTTTAACGCTCCCGGTCTCTTGGCTTTCAAATGGTTGGCGACGTTCGCGTGGGCATAATATTCGGGTGGCCTCACACTGCGCTTCTATACAGCAAGCTATAGATGCGAATACTCGATGTGGAACGCTAAGCGACAAGAGAATAAGGCAAAGGGGCGCATGAATGCGCACCGCGGGTACCATGAACCACGTGCAACTCGTGGTTTGTCTGATCGCGTCTTTTTTGACCCAAGTCGGCGGCGGAAAGCGCGTGTTATTTTTTCAGCTGGCACGCTTATCAGTGGCGTCATCGCTTGGCTTTTATTTTTTGCGATTACAGTAGGATTGGATGGAGGGCTTGAAGCAGCTCTACCAGAACCTATCAGCACCCTGAAAGGGCACACAGCCTCTGTCAGAAACAGCCTCTTGGTAGAAGGAGAGCATGGCTCTGATATGCCAGCGATCGACCTTTACGCTCAACAAGAGCTTCAAAAGTATCAGTGCTTGAACAGAACGGGGCAGGGCGCAGCGCCATCCCAAACATTAAAGGTATATGCGGTTGTATCTGCGGAACTTCCTTGGGCTACGCATTCATTCAGTGAGAGTTGCAATACCATCCATGTGGCTATGCCTACTTGGTTTCACTTCACTGAGTTAGACGGCGATGTCCAAGTCGGGGAAGTGAGCCTTGAGACCCGCCAGCCTTTGTTTAAGCAGCGCACCGAAGTTGGCACCTTTGACATCATGCCGATCCTGCAGTGGGATACGGCTGCGTTGGGGCCATTGCGGACCCCCACCGGCCCCGCGAAGGTATCCGCTGCACTGAGTGACTTTTTGGATCAGCCTTCACAAACGGCTAATGTGAAAGGCTACTGCATAGACGCAAGCTCGCTTGCTCTTATAGAGGGTCAAACCTTCAGTATTCTAAGCCGCCGACTTACAAGTCAGTTTAAAAGCAGGGGATTGGAAACATGCGTTAGGCTCCCAAGCAGTGCTGCCGCTAGCCTTTTAGTCATTGCCAACCGGTTCTTCGATACCGTTGTGATCAAAGGTTACCAAGAGCATTGGATCGGGTCCGCCCCGCAACCGCTTGCAGACAAGCGTTGGTTTAATGAGCGTATTAAAGCCTTTCAGGAGCATGTGGCGCCTAGCAAACTTGTGGTTGAGTTGGGAACCCACTCGTTGGATTGGGTTTCTGGTAGCCCGCGTCCGGAAGTGCTGCCCTTTGCAAAAGCCATGACGGCGCTTGCTCAACACGATGCTTTTGCCACGCTGGCTCCGGGCTCAGGGAACACTCGGGCAAGCTATCTAGATGCAAGAGGCCTACAGCATCAGCTATGGCTCCTTGATGCCATGACAGCTCAAAATCAGATACTTACCCTGAAAAGGTACGGGATACAGGCTCTGAGCTTAAGCGGTTTAGGCTATGAAGACCCCGGGATTTGGGCAGTCTTAGATCAGACCACCCGCGGCATGACCTTGCCTTCCGCAGCCTTAGAAAGCGTTCTTTTGTCAAATTATGTAGCCCTCACGGGCCGCGGGCCCTTTGTTGCACCTCGCTCCATGCCTCAGGTGGGCAAACGCACCATCAAAATTAGTCCAGAAACAGGCGAGGTTACCTCCGCGGTCTATGATGAGATGCCTCAGGCGGCAGCTGGAAAGCTTTACGGGGAAGGCGAGCCGAACAAGGTTGTTCTTACCTTTGACGATGGCCCCCACCCCCAACATACGCCGGCTGCACTAGATATTTTGCGCCAGACCCAGACACCCGCTTCTTTCTTCGTTTTAGGTAGCAACGCATTAGCTTCACCAGACCTGATAAGGCGCATTCTAGCGGAGGGGCACGAGCTGGGCTCTCATACTTACTCGCACCCCAATATGGCTGAGATCTCCGCCTCCCGTGCTAAGGTCGAAGCCAACTCCACACAGCTTTTGATAAACGGCATAACAGGCAAAAACATGCGCCTTTATCGTGAGCCTTACATGCGAAGCGGAGGGCCCATTACCTCCAAGGAGGTTGCCTCCTTGCTCCCTCTCGAGGAGGCTGGATATGTCATTGCAGGCATGAATATTGTCCCACAAGACTGAGTTGAGCAAACGTCCGATGCGCTTGCAGATGAGATCATTAAGCAAGTGGAGCTAAATGGGGGAGGCGTTGTGTTGCTTCATGACGGGGGAGGTGATCAGCACCAAACCGTCGCTGCTTTGCCACGTGTGATCTCTGAGCTGCGAGACAAAGGCTATACCTTCACAACCCTTGCAGACCTATTGGGCGTTTCCCCCGATACTCTTTTGCCAGACGGAGACCCGATGACCGCAACGCTCGGCAATGTCTCATTCTTTGCAATGGGAAGCAGCTGGACTGTTCTTCAAGTGGCGTTCTGGACTGTCTTCGCAGTTGGTGCCCTTCGCTCAGCAAGCTTGCTTCTTCTGGCGGGGCGCCGCCAACGTCATACCCCCACACCCTCAGGTCATGAGCCTTCAGTTACAATCGTGATCCCCGCTTACAACGAAGAGCAGGTCATCGAGCAATGCATCCAAAAAGCTTTGTTATCTGAGTACCCAGATTTTGATATTATCGTCGTCGACGATGGGTCAACAGATGATACCTATTTAAAAGCAGCAAGTTTCTCGTACCACCCCTTGGTGACCGTTCTAAAGCAGCCCAACCGCGGCAAAGCTGCAGCGCTTAACGCAGCCCTTGATGAAGCCCAAAGCGACATTTTGATCTGTATCGATGCAGATTCTCAAATAGCGCCCGATGCAGTCCGCTTGTTAGCCGCGCATTTTGAGAACCCAAACGTCGGGGCTGTGGCGGGCAAAGTTGTTGTTGGCAATCGGCGCAATCTGCTCACCCGGCTACAGGCCCTAGAGTACATTACATCCCAAGCCATAGAACGGCGGGCAAAAGAACACCTTAATGCGATAACCGTTGTTCCGGGCGCGATTGGCGCATGGCGGACGACAGCATTGATGGAAGCCGGTATCTTCTCGACAGAAACCCTTACGGAAGATGCAGATATAACAATGGCCGTCATCCGGTCAAAGTACAAAGTGCTCTATGAGGACCGCGCTATCGCAAAAACAGAAGTTCCCGCTTCGCTCAGAGGGCTTATGACACAGCGACTACGCTGGTCACTGGGCATGATGCAGGCTGGCTGGAAACATTTGGGCGCCACGATAGAAGGGCGGGCACTGGGGTTGGTCGCGCTTCCAGATCTCGCAGTTTTTGGCTACCTTATGCCTCTCCTTGCGCCTTTGGCGGACCTGTTCTTAGTGATCCTTATTGTAGAGTTTGTCGCGGACTTCGGAACGGCAGACGAACATGCGAAGGTCATAGCCAGCCCATTGCTTATTGCTTACCTGATGCTTCCAACACTGGAGGTGCTGAGCGCCATTAGGGCATTCCGCTTAGATCCTCTGGAGGATCGATGGCTCCTACTATTGCTTCCCCTTCAGCGCCTCTTTTATCGTCCGATCTTATATATATCCGTGATCCGGGCGCTATGGCGGGCGGCTACGGGCTCCTTGGCCAACTGGGGGCGCATGACCCGCGTAGGTTTCCAGTTTGACACGGCAAACAGAGCGTCATGAAGCGTCGAACTTTTCTCAAATGGGGGACCGCAGCCCCGTTGCTTCTTTCTGGAGCCACCACTGCAGAGAGCACTACGGTCACACCTCAAAATACCCTTGTGGTCCTTGATGGCTTAGACAGCAGAACATCCCCCCCGCGAACCGCCATCGTGTTAGATACTTTCGCCCGCAATGGCTTACCTATCACCTGCTTGCTTGACCCCAGCCAAAGTCAGTTGGGGCCAAACAGCGCGCTTTCTCGCACCTTGACACAACGCGCGGAAAAAACGCCGGGGCTGGTGCAGGTCGTGCCTTGGGTGAAACAGTTAGGCAGTATGACCCCTTATTTCCAAGCACGGGCCGCCTACGAAGCCCGCCGTGCCTTGGAGGCCATTTTATGGGGAAATGACGCTCCGCAATCCCTGCACATGGCTGTAAGACAAACCATCGCCTGTGACATGCAACCCATAGCAATGGCTCCATCGGGGCTTCGCGCGTCCGGCATCCGGAATGTTTTAATGCGCCCCGACGTCAGCGCTCAAGTGCGCCCAGAAGCTTGGGACAATGGTGTAGTCAGAATAATAGGTGGTCAGAGGGTTCAACTGCAGCCCTGTCAACGGCGGAGTAAAATTCGGCCATTGTGGCGGAGCAAAAGTCGGCCAGTTTGGGGCGAGCGCCTTGGAGCGTGCGGCCCTCATATAGCAAGCCCGGTCCAAGGCGCATTGGCCGTCAGGCCAATTCTGTGAGGTTTATTTGTTAGCGGCGGCGAGGCGGGCGCGGCTTTGATTGAGGCGGTAGCTTTCGCCGTTCATCTCGAGGATGTTGACGTGGTGTGTCAGCCGGTCCAGCAGCGCGCCGGTCAGGCGTTCGGTGCCGAAGGTTTCGGTCCACTCCTCGAAGGGCAGGTTGCTTGTGATCAGGGTCGACCCTCGCTCGTAGCGCTGTGAGATCAGCTCGAACAGAAGCTCGGCGCCGGTTTTGCTCAAGGGGACGAATCCCAGCTCGTCGATGATCAGCAGTTTGACCTTGGCGAGTTTGCGCTGGAGTTGCAGGAGGCGTTTTTCGTCGCGGGCCTCCATCATCTCGTGCACGAGGGCTGCGGCGGTCACGAAGGCGACAGGCAATCCTTTCTGGCAGGCAGCCAGTCCCAGCCCGAGGGCGACATGGGTCTTGCCGGTGCCGGAGGGACCGAGCGCGATCACATTCTCCTTGCGTTCGATCCATTCGCAGCGCGCCAGCTCCAGCACCATCATCTTGTTGAGCGACGGAATCGCCTTGAAGTCGAAGCTGTCCAGGCTTTTGATGGTCGGGAACTTTGCGGCCTTGATCCGGCGTTCCACCATGCGCCGTTCCCGGTCGATCAGTTCCAGCTCGGTCAGCCGGGCCAGGTAACGCACGTGATCTACGCCTTCAGCGGCGCAGATACGGGCCTGCTTGTCATGTTCACGCAGGAACGTGGGCAGCCGAAGCGTTTTGAGATGGTGGGCCAGCAGCAGTTCGGGTGCATCCGTCATGCCCCACCTCCTGCCAGCAGGCTCATGTAGGATGCGGCGGAGGTGGTGGTGATGTTGGTTCTGGGCAGGAAGGGATAGACATCCAGATCCAGCCTCGGAGGCCTTTGCTCGACCCTGCACAAGATCAGGTGCTTGATTGCATCGAAGCTGACCGCTCCCATTCGCAAGGCATCTTTGACGGCAAGATGCAGCACGTCAATCTCGAAGCGCTCCAGAAGGCGCAGGACCTGCACATACTCGCGCTTGCCGGCCTTTCCCTGCCGGGCTTCCAGCAGTCGGCGCAGGGTTTTGAACGCTTCGGGCAACTCCCAGCCCTGCAGAGGCGCGGCCTGATCGAAGGACATGATCTTGCGTTCGATCAGCGCCAGGTAATGCAGTGGATCAAACACCATGTCGCCGGTGTCATAGGAGCGCGAATGCTCAGCGATCACCTCGGCGCCGCAGCCGATGACAACCCGGGTCACGAAGCCCTTGATCCAGACCGCACGGTGGCCGTAGGCAACCGGCACCGAATAATCATTGCCGCGATAACGCACCACCGATGTCGATGTGACCTGGCCACTTTGCAACTCACAGGCCTCAAAGGGAGTGCCGGGCAAATCCCGCATCGCCGCGAGATCGGCCTTCAGCCGTTCCCCGATGCTGACCTTGTGGCCACGCAGAACATCACCCTGGCGCTTGCGGCACTGCTCTTCCAGGTGAGCGTTGAACGCGTGCCAGTCCGGAAAGGACGGGATCGGCACCATGAAGTTGCGACGTCCGTAGCCGACCAGCCCCTCCACGGCCCCTTTGTCATTGCCCTTGCCGGGACGGCCATAGCGGTCCCGGATCACGTAATGCGACAACATCGCGCTGAACCGCTGGGTTCTTTGCCGGGAGCCATCCGGCAGAATCCGGGCTACCAGGCAGCGGTCATTGTCATAAAGAACCGACTGGGGAACCGCGCCGAAGAACGCAAAGGCATGGGCATGGCCGTCAAGCCACGCCTCGGTATTGGCCGCAGGATAGGCCCGGATGTAGCATGCATCGCTGTGCGGCAGATCGAGGGCAAAGAAGTGTGCCTTCTGCTCGACGCCGCCGATCACGACAAGCGCTTCACCAAAATCGGCCTGTGCATGACCGGGCGGATGGCTCAGCGGCACGAACATCTCCTTGCCGGTCCGCTTCCGGTCTCGAACGTAATCCTTGACGATGGTGTAGCTGCCATCAAAACCGCACTCGTCCCGCAACCGCTCGAAAATACGCTTGGCGGTGTGACGCTGCTTGCGAGGGCGGCTCCTGTCTTCAGCAAGCCATTGGTCCATCTGGCTGGTGAACGCATCCAGCTTCGGGCGCCTGATCGGCGCTGTCCGCCGATATCCCGGCGGTTCCGAATAGGCCAACATCTTCGCAACACTGTCCCGGCTGATCCCAAAATCCCGGGCAATCTGACGCCCGCTCAATCCATCCTGGAAATGAGCGTGACGCACCTTCAAATACAAGTCCACGGTGTATATCCCCAAGCCCTCCCGAAATCCGAAAGGGCAAAAGTGGACGACTTTTACGCCGCCCGCGACAACACTATGCCGTCGCTACCGTGGCCGAGTATTGCTCCGCCGTTCACACATCCACATAAATATCTAGCCAATGGTACCCTTCCCAACCGATGTGACATGGCCCACCTTGTGGTTTAGCACCATCCCCACACAGGTCTTCAACAATCGCATATTTTCGCAATCGTGGAATATAAAACCTCGTACCAGGTTGGAAATCTTCTGACACTTTACCTTCATCTATCCGCCAGCCCACCGCTAAGGTTACAGGATCGTCGTAAGTTCCTACCCCCGCAGCAACTTCATGTATGACGGGGCGGCCAATGATGGCTGAGGCCGGGGGCGTGTTGTCCCAATAGCTGTAACCTGTCAAAAAAACGGTCATTCGCCTTTCTTTAGGAAGCCAAATGGCTCCCAAGAGCATCAGAATCAGAAGTGCACGTATGAGGCTTTTGGACTGTTTTATAGCCATTGTTTTCCCTCGCGTGCTTTGTCCTTGTTCTTGCAACATGTTTTAATAATACATGAAGGACCTATAGGCTATTTCTCTTAGGTAGGATGCGCCGGCGAGTAGATAGCGCTGTTGCTTAACGGTACCTGAATCTTTGCTCTTCGACATAAAAGGCAGGCTATACTCAGTTGGCTGTAAACAGCTCCCATACCGATCCCTCCCGTTAGGTAAATACTGCTTTCTCACAATAGGGCACCTCTAAAAATTGCCCCAACCCCGGTGCTGCGTTATCTTTGATGGGACGAACCGGCACAGGGGAGACGGCAATGACGCAGATGGGTTTCTTTGATCTTTCCGACCGCTATGCGAGCCTTGACGCGAAGAAGGACCCATTGGTTGAGATCGATGCGGTCGTGCCGTGGGAGGAGTTTCGTTCTATTTTGGATGAGGTTTGGCGCAAGCCTGATGCGGAGCGCAAGTCGCGCGCAGGCCGCAAGCCGATGGACACTGTGCTGATGTTCAAGACGCTGGTGCTGAGCGCACTCTACAACCTGTCGGACGATCAGATCGAATATCAGGTCCGTGACCGGCTGTCCTTTATGAGGTTTCTGGGACTTAGCCTTGCGGACCGGGTGCCGGATGCAAAGACGGTGTGGCTGTATCGCGATGCGCTGGCGCAGGCGGGCAAGGTGGAAGAGCTGTTTCGTCAATTTGACGGGTATTTGGCGCGGCAGGGGTATATCGCTCGGGGTGGGCAAATTCTTGATGCCTCTATTGTGGCGGTGCCGCGCAATCACAACACGCGCGACGAGAACGCGTCAATCAAGAAGGGCGAGAACCCCGAGCATTGGGAAAACAAGCCCGCCAAGCGCAGCCAGAAGGACGTGGACGCGCGCTGGACGAAAAAGCACGGCAAGAGCCATTACGGCTACAAGAACCATGTGAACGTCGACCGAAAGCACAAGCTGGTCCGGCGCTATCACGTCAGCGATGCCGCGCTGCATGACAGTCAAGCGGTGGATCACCTGCTGATGCGAGGCAATACCGGCTCCGGTGTGTGGGCGGATGCGGCCTATCGGTCCGAGGAGACGGAGGCGAAATTGCGCGCGCGGAAGCTGAAAAGTCACATCCACCGTAAGGGGAAACGCGGCAAACCTCTCACAGATCAGGCCAAGGGCAGCAATCGGACCAAATCCACCGTTCGGGTCCGGGTGGAACATGTATTCGGCGCACAGACCAACGACATGGGTGGCACCCTTGTGCGTAGCATTGGTCTGGTGCGAGCCAAGGCTAGGATCGGGATGAAGAACCTCGCATATAACATGCGACGCCTCGTTCAACTGCGCCGCATCAACCCGTGTCCGGCGTGAATACCGGGCGATCCAAGAACCGATCACGCGTCAAAGCATGACAAACAAGGCTTGAAGGCCGCAATACAGCGGTTGCGAGGCTCTGCCAATTGCCAGACGAAAGCCACGATCCTGCTTCAGGCCGCCCGCGCCGCCAAACTACCAAAAATTGTTCAAAAATCGAGGTGCCCAATAATCACATTTGAGGGTAACGCCGCCAGCTTGTCCCGAATCCCCATAAGCTAACTTATGTTAATTAGAGATTGCAGTATGTTCGGTTATATTCTTTGCCGCAGGCAACAGCGATATTCTCTATGCTGTTGGGATCGCTCCACAAAAGCTGAGGCATTGCCAAGTTGTTGTGTCGTGGAGCCCCTGCTACAGGATCTCGGATGAAACTGCCGTCATCCATGCCGCGCCTGAAGGGCTTTCGCTTTCCCCGGGAGATCATTGCCTATGCCGTCTGGGCCTGGCACCGTTTTGCTTTGAGCACGGCGGACGTCGAGGACCTTTTGGCCGAGCGCGGCGTGATCGTGAGCCGCGAGAGCATCAGGCTTTGGGTCAACCGCTTTGGCGGGCATTTCTCGACCCGCATCCTACGAGACCGGCCAGCGCCTTCAGACAACTGGCATCTGGACGAGGTGGTTATCCCGATCCGTGGCAAGAAGCACTGGCTGTGGCGGGCCGTGGATGCCAATGGCGACACGCTCGACATCCTCGTGCAAACCCGCAGAAATGCCAGGGCGGCAAAGCGCTTTCTGGCAAGGCTCATCGCGCAGTTCGGCCAGCCCCGTGTGGTGATCACCGACAAACTGCGCAGCTATTTTGCGCCGATCCGGAAGCTCGCTCCCGACGCCGATCATCGGGTACACAAGGGCTTGAACAACCGGATCGAGGGCTCACATAGACCAACGCGACGGCGAGAGAAAATCATGGGGCGCTTCAAGTCCCAACGACAGGTGCAGAGATTCCTCGCGGCCCATGATCAGATAAACACCCTCTTCCGTCCCCGTCGCTATCGTCTCACCGCATCTTCATACCGCCACGCACGGGCTGACGCCTTCAGCCTGTGGAACGACTATGCGCTCCAGATGACCGCATAAGCGCTCACGCCACGCCCCCTTGCGCCCACGATCACCCAACTTGGCAATGCCCTTCAAGGAGGTTCGCAACAAGAAGGACATGGAACAGTTCGAGCAGCTCTTGGCTGACGACGCTAAGCGAGCAGACTTCTATTCTCGGCTGAAGGACTATGGCCGCTGCCTGCACATCTCACTTTCCTCAGAGAAGCTTTATGACGTTTTTGACGAGGCGGCGGTTTCCACCTTTACGAAGGATTGGAAAGCCTTCTCCGAGCTGAAGCGCTCAGTCCAGCTGCGCTATCAGGAAACCGTCGATGTGAAAGAGTTCGAGCCCAAGATTCAGAAACTGCTCGACGATCATGTCACGGCGAAGCTTGCGGAGGTGATCATTGACTTAGTGAATATCAACGATCCTGATGCGTTGAATGCTGTGATCGAAGAAGAGGGCAAAACTGCCGCCTCCAAGGCGGATCGCATTGCAAGCGCCACCAAGCGCACGATCACAGAAAAGATGGAGCAAGACCCCTCCTTCTACAGGCAGTTCTCCGAGATGCTCGCTGAGACGATCCGCGACTATCGCGAGAAACGGATTTCGGAGAAGGATTACCTCAAGACAGTCGTGGACTTGGCGGCTCGCGTCGCGCGTCGCGACCATGGCCGTGACATGCCTGAAAGCATCAAGGGAGACACGGACGCTCAGGCTGTCTTCGGCGTCCTTGAACCGATCCTGAAGGAGATCAACGGCGGTGTTGAGGATACTGTGACAGCCGATGTCGCGCAGTCGATCATCGGGATCGTCAAGGATCACCACATTGTCGATGTCTGGTCGAACGAGATGGCGCAGAACAATATGCGCAACGCTATCGATGACTATTTCTTCGATGTCGTGCGCGACGAGAAGGGCATCGACATTCCCCTTGACCTTCTCGACGACATCGAGCTGCGGATCATGGATATCGCGCGGGCTAGGTTCCCCGGATGAGTCCCGAGGTTCTTGAGGCTAGCTTCGGCAGCGAGACGATCCGTTTTTCTGTCGTGAGGCGGGTTCGCAAGACCCTGTCCATAAGCGTCTTGCCCAACCAGCAGGTCGAGGTTGTCGCGCCCGAGGACGCGAGCTCTGAACGTATCATCGAGAAGGTGCGCAAACGCGCGCCGTGGATATGCAAGCAGCTGCGCTACTACGACCAGTTCCAGCCCAAAACGCCAGAACGCCGGTATATCGGCGGCGAGACCCACTTGTACTTGGGGCGGCAGTATAAACTTAAGGTGATCCCCGGCATACAAAGCTCCGTCAAGATGCAGCGCGGTCAGCTGATGGTTTGGAGCACGAAGCCAGGTCGAGCCGCCCACACCCGTGAGCTTGTGCGAGACTGGATGTTGCAGCGTGCCCAGATTAAATTCGTGGAACGCTTGGACATCTGCCGAGGGCGCTTTCCAAACCCTGAGAAGGTCGTTCCGAACAGTCTCATCATTCGAGAGCTGAGCTTTCGGTGGGGGTCAATGACAGGACGGCGGAATCTGGTGCTCAACCGGGCGCTGATCGGTGCCTCCACGGAAGCTATCGACTATGTGATCACGCACGAGCTGTGCCATATCGAGCACCCCCATCATGGACCCGCCTTCTTTGACCTCTTGAGGCGCATCATGCCGGATTGGGAGGCTCGGAAACTCAAGCTCGAACGACAACTCGCGTAGCTGGTCCAGGACTGGCTAAACTCGATCAGTTTACTCTAGCCGCTCCGCGATCCACATCTTGATCAGCGCCTGACGGGTGATGCCAAGCTTCTGGGCTTGCCTGTCCAGACCGGCAACGACCCAGGTCGGGAAATCCACGTTCACCCGCTTGGCCTCGACATTGAGGCGGCGTGCCTTTGTCCAGTCGACATGGGCGGACATGTCTTCGCCCGCGTCGAAGCGTTCGTCGAATTCAGTCGCCTTCATAGTGGTCAATCTCCTGCTTGCGAGCGCGGCGCACGGAGATAATCCGCACCCGGTCGCTCCGGTATGTGTAGACAGCCGTCCAGTGTCTGGCCCCAATCATGCCAACCGCCAGAAAGCGTGGCTCATCCGTGACGTTGGCAGGAGCCTCGATCAGATAAGGATCATCCCAGAGGGCCTGGGCTTCATCAAAGTCGATCCCGTGCTTTTCACGGTTCGCGGCGCTTTTGTCGGGGTCATACTCGAACTTCATGAGAGGCAACATACCATTGAAAATGGTATAATTACTATACTTTTCATCTAATCGAGAAGCTTGTGCGAGTCCGTCACGCTATCACCTGAACATCGCCAGTTGCTGGGGCTCCACCCAGTAGCCTCGCTGACGCTTGGAGGCTTCCAGTGTGACCAGAGCCGCGACGGCCTGGTTCTCGCCCTCGAACCAATCCATCCGAACCTGACCGCCCTGCCCTATGCGGCCCCATTCGCGGTACAGCGTCCATTCGCCGAACAGGTTCGGCATGACCGCCATCCGGTAGAACCGGGCCATTTTTTGCGCAGGCTGGCGTTTCTCAAGATAGGTCTGCATGGCCATCACAGGTGATACTTGCGCGCGATTTCCAAGGCTTCGGCCTGTTCGGTACCGATGTATTCTTTGGTACTTTCGATACTGGCATGGCCGAGCAGCAGCTGGGCTGCGCGCAGGTTGCCGGTCTGCTGGTAGATATGGGTCGGGAAGGTCCGGCGCAGCGAATGCAGGCCGTAGAGGCTGGGATCGAGGCGGGCCTTTACCAGCCAGGAGCGGAACAACCGCCAGAGCTGACTTTCACTGAGATGGGACTGGGACCACCGTGCCCCCTGCCCCGTGAACAGCCAGCCGTGCAACGGCTTTTCTGAAGCTGCGAGATAGGTGCGCAGACTGTCGCGCGTGCCCGAGGACAGCCGCGCCTGGACCGGGCGTGCATTGCGGGCTTCGGTCTTCTTCTGCCGGATTTCCACGATCTCGCGCACCCCGGCAGGCGTGGCCACATCCGCCACCCGCAACCGCACCAGATCCGATCCTCGGAAACTGGTATCGAGGGCGGTGTTGAACAGTGCCAGATCACGCAAGGCTTTTTCTTGGTGCAGGATCATACGGATCAGCGAGACCTGGTCGGGCGTCAGCGGTGGTTTTTTACCCACGACGCGTCCTTTGTTCCAGGTGGTCTGGGCGGCAGCTTTCACAGGCAAATCCTTGCGAGGTTATACGAGGATAATACCTACAAACCTTGCATGACGGAAGTGGCATGTTGCCGGATGCTGCACTTTACCTATGTTTTGTTGGGTTTTTAGCTATGCACCTCATGCAAGCTTTTATCGTAAAGCTCGCATGAAGTTTAAAGCTCCTTTCTCTCTCGTAATTTCTCTATGAGATTGACTGCCGCTTTCGTACCACCCCTTTACTTGTACTTAATATTGTACATATAGAGGGGGGGCAAAGGAGAGTCGACATGGATGTTATGACCTACTCAGACGCACGAGCTCAACTGAAGGGCGTCATGGATCGAGCGATCCACGACAAGCAGGAAGTTGTCGTGACGCGCAAGAAGGGCGAGTCCGTTGTGGTCGTGTCCTTGGACACTTGGAACGCCGTCAATGAGACGTTGCACCTCTTGTCCACACCGAAAAACGCATCCCGCTTGCGCGCGTCGATCGCGCAACTCGATGCTGGGACTGGCGAAGAGCGTGAGCTGACCGAGTGAAGCTGGTTTTTTCCGATCAGGCCTGGGAAGATTATCAGTACTGGGTCAGCACCAACGACAAGGTACGCGACCGGATCAACGAGCTGATCAAGCAGTGCAAGCGGACCCCCTTCAAAGGAACCGGCAAGCCGGAGCCTTTGAAGGGCGATTTGTCCGGCTGGTGGTCACGGCGGATTTCTCAGGAAGATCGAATGGTCTACCGGGTCAGTGGAACTGGCGACGGCCAAAGCCTAGAGATTGCACAGCTGCGGTTTCATTACTGAGTAAAATCGCTATGCAGGCTTCTAAAATACAGCTTGCATCAATGTGTTGAAGTGGACCTTGGAGAGCCGGTCCCAAAAGGTCGACAGTTTCAACCTTCCGCACTTCTGCTTGATCAATCCAATCTGACACGAACATCCTAACCGGTTACCCATGGCCGCCGCCGGTTCCACATCGCAGCTTCACCGAAGCGGCCATTAGTTGGGATGGCCGAAGAGTGGTGCCGCCTGTTCAATGCGATATCGCTTCCTGAATTCGTGGAGTACCATTTCGAGCGTCGCCTCAAAAATGCTCTGGTCAAACATCATCGTCTTCTTTGCTTCGTGAAGATACCGCCAGTCGATAAATGCATCTTTGTGCTGTGTGAGAATGTCACGAATACCGTAGTCGAGGAAAAAGACGCTGAGGTGATGTGGGATCACTGATCGCTTGAACTCCTCATCAAGCCTCTGCTGGCTTTGGGGCAACAAGGCATCAAACAGCTTTGTTAGGTTATGCGACTTGAGTGCATTGTAAGCGGTGGCCCGGGGTCACGTTGTAGGGTGTGATCCGCGCTGCGAGAACGAACGCATCTTATGACGGGGAGTGCGTTTCGCAATGTGCGCTACAAATTCGTTTCTCAGATCGCTTGGCGTTGAGATTTATGCGTCCGGCCACCGCCGCTGGTCGGATAGTGCAAAGGCACAGGCGGTGGCGGAGACGCTTGAGGTCGGTGCAACGGTGAACGCTGTCGCTGAGCGATATGGCATCCTTCCGAACCAGCTATCGGCGTGGCGTCGTCTGGCCAAACAAGGAAAGCTGTTGCTGCCGGCGCCGGAGGCCGCTGAGCCGCTCTTCGCTCCACTGGTGGTTTCTGCTGGGCCGGAAGAGCCCACAGAAGCTCTGACTGTTCCGAATGAGGCGATCAGATTGATCTTTGGAGAGATCGCCATCGAGCTGCCGCTGCAGACATCTGCCTCCCGGATTGCAGAGATCGCCCATGCGCTTGAAGCTTCTTCATGCTGATGCCATCGCAAGGCGTTCGGATATTGGTTGCGACGCGGCCGGTGGACTTCCGTAAAGGACACGATGGATTGGCTTCGATGGTGCAGTCGGCATTGGCCCAAGACCCCTTTACCGGAACAGTCTTTGTATTCCGCGCCAAACGGGCCGACAGGATGAAGATTCTGTTCTGGGACGGCAGCGGGCTCGTGATGACCTACAAGCGACTTGAGGAGAACAACTTCATTTGGCCCGCCATTCGAGATGGCGTGATCACCTTGAACCGCCCCCAATTCGAGGCGCTTTTTGCAGGGCTGGACTGGCGCCGGGTGCGCTCTTTAGAACCCCGCAGACCGGCTGCGGCAGAGTGACTCGGGGGCGCAAAAGGCCTGCCCATTTGGGCGTAAATCAAGCTATACTCCGGGCATGTCCGACCTGCCGCCCATCGATATATCTGCCATCCCCGTGAGCCAGCGTGAAGCTGTCTTGGCGGTGCTGCGCGAGAACAAATCGCTGAAGCAAGAGACGACCGGGCTACAAACCAAAACATCTGAGCTGGAAGTTTTGGTTAAGCGTCTGGAGCACCTCATTGCCGAGCTCAAGAACGCCACACATGGCAAGCGCTCGGAGAAGTTAAGCGAGGATGAACGGCAGCTGGCTTTTGAAGACCTTGAAGTTGCCGTCGCTGAAGTTGAGACTCAGCAAGCTGAGCGGGCGCCCTCAGAGGCAGGGCCTCGCAAAGCTGCCCGGCGCAATCGTGGCAATCTTCCCGCAGGCCTCCCGCGGGTTGAGCGGGTGGTCGAGCCTCAGAGTTTGAACTGCCCCTGCGGGTGTGGCGAGATGCACCGTATAGGCGAAGACCGCACCGAGCGGCTGGATATCATTCCAGCGCAGCTGCGTGTCATCGTCACCGTTCGCCCCAAATATGCTTGCCGTTCCTGCGCTGAAGGTATCACGCAGGCCCCGGCTCCTGCGCATCTGATCGAAGGCGGGTTGCCGACTGAGGGCGCCATCGCACATGTGCTTGTCAGCAAATTCTCAGACCACTTGCCGTTGTATCGTCAAAGCCAAATCCTTGCCCGCTCCGGCATCGATATCCACCGCAGCACTTTGGCCGATTGGGTGGGCACAGCGGCTTTCCATCTGAGCCCTGTCGTGGACCGCTTGGCTGAGCATCTAAAAAGTCCGGCAAGCTATTTATGGATGAGACAACGGTCCCCGTTCTGGACCCGGGTCGAGGCCGCACGAAGACAGGATACCTTTGGGCACTGGCGCGCGATGACCGAGGATGGGGTGGAGATGATCCGCCAGGCGTTGTCTTCACCTATGCCCCGGGTCGTGCAGGGCAGAATGCAGAGCAGATATTGCAGGGCTTTGACGGCACTCTGCAACTGGACGGCTATGCTGGCTACAACCGACTGACGCGCCCGTCGCGCAAAGGCGGCGCGCCGATCAGCATCGCGTATTGTTGGGCACACGCGCGGCGCAAGTTGAAAGAGGTCTTTGATCGAGACGGCTCAGAGATCGCCGCAGAAGGGCTGCGTCGGATCGCAGAGTTCTACCGCATTGAAGGCGAGAACCGTGGGATGGGTCCCGGTCAGCGCCTCTCGGCACGTCAGACCCGCACGGCGCCATTGGTTGCAGAGTTCGGCGAGTGGCTTCAGAGCCAACGGCGCCGGATTTCCTCGAAGTCCCGTCTCGGCGAGAAGTTGACCTATATCCATCGGCAATGGAGCGGGCTGCAGACCTTCCTGCACGACGGCCGGGTCGAGATCGACTCCAATGCAGTCGAGAACCTGATCCGCCCAATTGCATTGACGCGAAAGAATGCGCTTTTTGCCGGTCACGACGAAGGTGGCCACGCCTGGGGCCGCACCGCATCTCTCATTGCCACGGCGAAGGTCAATGATGTCGAACCGTTCGCATATCTCAAAGCGACGCTTGAAGCGATTGCAGCAGGCCATCCGGCCAATCGCATCGACGACCTGCTTCCGTGGAATTTCCAGCCGTCAAGCTGATCTCAAGTGCCGCGTAGCCGCCGCTTACTGAAAGCTCGGATTGTTGCTGAGACATTGATTGAAGGCGAGACGGTCAAGGCGGTGGCGAAGCGATACGAACTGATCCCCAGCACCGTGTCGGATTGGCGGCGGTTGGCGCGCCAGGGCAAGCTGGTTCTGCCAAACCTGGATGGCATGGATTTTGTGCCGGTCGAGATTGAAGCGCCTGCGCCCGAGGCCCAGCCTCTGGCGGCGACATCCTCCGGCACGATTGATGTGATCAAAGGCGATGTCACCGTTCGTCGTGATGCGGCGGCGACTGCGACTGCGACACGGATCGCTGAGATCGCCCGGGCTTTGGTCACGTGATCACGCCGTCCCACAAGGTGCGGATTTTTGTCGCCAGTGATCCGGTGGACTTCCGCAAGGGCCACGATGGGTTGGCTGCTCTGGTTCAGAGCCAACTGCGTCAGAAGCCTTTTGATGGGTCGGTCTATGTGTTTCGGTCTAAGCGGGCGGATCGGCTGAAGTTGCTTTATTGGGACGGCAGCGGGCTTGTGATGGCGTACAAGCGGCTGGAGGATAACAGCTTTACATGGCCTGCGATCAAGAACGGGGTGATGCGGCTGGAACCGGCCCAGTTTGAGGCGCTGTTTGCGGGTTTGGACTGGCGGCGCGTGCGGCCTCTGGAGGTGGCAGCCCCAGCTGCGGCGGAGTGACTCACTGGCACGTTTGCACGGGTCATTCGGCCCTTGTTTTGCTATGGTATCGGTCATGACTGCACCTGACGAATTGCCTGATGACATTGCCGAATTGAAGGCGATCATCCGTGCGCAGCAGGATCAGAATGCGCGGCTGGAAGCCTTGGTCGCTTCCTTCAAAAAGGCGCTCTTCGGGGCCAAGTCCGAGAAGATCGATCCGGCCCAATATGAGCTGGAACTCGAAGATATCGAGACGGCCATCGCGCAGGTGGAAGCCGAGATCGACGCCGACGCGCGCACCGCGCCTGTGCGGCCCCCAAAGCCTCGCCAAACTAATCGCGGATCACTGCCCAAACATCTGGAACGGGTGGAGGTTGTCATTGAGCCAGAGTTGTCATGCGCGTGTGGAACTGAACGTCATGTCATTGGCGAAGATGTCAGCGAACGCTTGGACATCATTCCGGCGCAGTTCCGGGTGATTGTCACCCGGCGGCCCAAATACGCCTGCCGGTCCTGTGAGGGTGGGGTCACCCAAGTGCCCGCACCGGCCCACATTATCGCAGGTGGCATGCCGACCGAGGCCACGCTGGCGCATGTGCTCGTCTCCAAATACGCGGATCACCTGCCTCTTTACCGGCAAGCACAGATTTACAGCCGTCAGGGGATAGATCTGGATCGCTCGACCTTGGCGGCGTGGGTTGGCAAATCGGCGTTCGAATTGACCCCGGTTTATAATGCGCTCATGGACGACCTGAAACGCTCCACCAAGCTCTTTATGGATGAAACGCCCGCGCCGGTTCTGGCACCCGGGCGCAAACGCACAAAAACAGGATACTTTTGGGCGCTTGCCCGCAATGACAAGCCATGGAGTGGTGATGATCCTCCCGGTGTGGCCTTCACATATGCCCCGGGACGATCCGGCCAGCACGCAGATAATATTTTGAACGGCTTTAGCGGCACCCTGCAGGTGGACGGCTACGCAGGCTATAACCGCTTGCTGAAACGTCCGACGCAGGATGTGACGCTGGCCTATTGCTGGGCCCATGCCCGCCGCAAACTGCATGATGTTACCCAATCCGGAGCGGCACCAATCGCGCAGGAAGGTCTGAACCAAATCCAGGCACTCTACCGCATCGAAAAAGACCTGCGCGGCCTGTCTGCCGACCAACGCAGCGCTGCACGACAGAAACGCTCAAGACCCATCATCGATGCCTTCGAGCTTTGGCTCGCACAAAGCCGCGCCCGCGTCTCAAGCAAATCTCCGACTGGAGAAGCCCTGAAATACATCGCCAAATACTGGGACGGGCTGTGCCTGTTCCTCACCGATGGCCGCATCGAACTCGACAACAATCCAGTCGAGCGCACCATCCGTCCCATAGCCCTCAACCGCAAAAATGCGCTCTTCGCCGGACACGATGCCGGGGCGCAAAACTGGGCCGTCATCGCCTCCCTGATCGAGACCTGCAAACTCAATGGGATCGAGCCCCACGGCTATCTGTCAGGTGTCCTGACAGCTATCGCCCAAGGACACAAACAAACCGACATCAACGAACTGCTGCCTTGGAATTACGCCAAACCCGTGTGACCAGCGCACCGCTTACAGTGCATTCGGATCGTCATGATCGAAAACAAACCATGCCTTGAGTGCCAGTTCCATTGAAAGCGCCAGCAGCATTGGCTCCACGCCGACATGTTCGCGGTCGGCCCAGTTTTCAATCTCCTCAAACTGTTGGTCTGGAAAGCTCTTCGTCTTTTGCAAAATCGCCTTTGCGGCATCGCCGATTCGAATTGCGGTCGATAAACGAGCGCTCATATTTACTCCTCTTGCTTGCCTGTACCGAGATTGGAAACCAAGCGGTTCTCATGCAAGGGGGCAATCTGCAAAGTCCAACGAACGGCCCAGAGCTGCAATTTGGGCGAGACGCAGCGGATAACGGGCCGCAGAACAAAGCCGACAGCCGCCCCCCATGAAGAACAAAATCTCATTTCAGTCGTCGACGCCCGTTCAAGCAAACCCATAGTTGGAAGCGAGACAACCATTTGAGTTTCCAACTATTTTCCGCAAACCATAGGATAATCTCTTGAAAAGCCGAGTAAAGGAAAACGCATGTCTGAAGTGATGAAAGCCCTGAGAGGCAGCGCCGATGCGTTGGAAATGCTGCGATCCAGGTTTTTCGCGACACTCTTTATGTAACAGAGATATCGATTGAGACGCAGAACTTGTCGGTCTCCGTTCAATACACTGTTACGCCGATGGCAAGTACCGTCACGCTTGGGCGCTCCGTCAGAGCGGTGATAACGGACCGGACCCTTCCATGCTCCTCTGCCCTGTTTTTCTATTTTATCAACCCTGCCTTTTCTCATGCGGGAACAGCTGTTCGTCGACTGAGAGCCAGAGAAGAAAAACTCCCAACAAGATCATCGGCACGGACAGTGTCTGGCCCATCGTCAACCCCCAATTCCCAAAATGTAGCGCATGTCCGACGGGGTTCCCTACTGTCACGAATTGCATGTCTGGTTGGCGGAAGAATTCGACGAACGCCCTGGCCAGGCCATATCCCATAAGGAAGATGCCCGTGATTGCACCGGGCGATTTCAGCCAACCGCGCCGCCAGGCAAGGACAAGCAATACGGCGCCCAGAAAGAAACCTTCCAGCAGCGCTTCATAGAGTTGGGATGGGTGCCGTGCGCACAGGCCCGCGACGCCCGGGCAAGTTTGCGCGGCCTCTCCTGGAAAAATTACAGCCCAGGGAACGTCAGTCGGGCGGCCCCAGAGTTCGTTGTTTGTGAAGTTGGCCAGCCGCCCGAGCAACAAGCCCGGCGGCGTCGCAAGCGCCAAAAGGTCTGCAGTGCCGAGAAGCGGCGCGCCTTGGCGGATAGAAAACACCAGACCAGCCACCGCGACACCGGTAAAGCCGCCGTGGAATGACATGCCGCCCTGCCAGACCATGAGAATCTCGAGCGGGTTTTGCAGATAATATTGTGGTTGATAAAACAGGACGAAGCCCAGACGACCGCCGATAATCACACCGAGGATGATCCACGTGAGCAGATCCCCGATCTGGTCCGGGGTGAGTGGAGGTTCGTCTTTGGGCCAAAGCGCAGGTTTTTTGACGGCCCTGACGCAAATCTGCCAGCCAATGAGAATACCCGCGATATAGGCGAGGGCATACCAGCGCAGCGCAAAGTGAAAGGTACCGATATCGATCGCGAAGAGTTCGCTGCCGATATCTGGAAAGGGAATGGCGGCGGTTAGCATGGCTTGTCTTCCTACATGTGCAAGTGAGATTGAGAACGGTCTTTGTCTTTCGGGCGATGACGCAGAAACAGCGACTCAAAGGCAAAGACAGCCGCCATCAGACCAAGCGACACAAGCACGATAAGCGGGTCACTTTGCCATTTCAGTGCGCCAAAGACCGATAGCACGACGACATCCAGCGCGATCGCAGTGCGCATCACCCATCCGCTCGCCTTGATGTCCTGTTTCAGGTGGCGGAACACACCCCAGTGGATGATGATGTCCATCACCAGATAGAAGAACGCGCCGAGCGACGCGATCCGGCTGAGATCGAAAAACACGGTCAAAAAGCTGGCGATCACCACGGTATAGATCAGCGTATGATCGCGGATCATCCCCGGCAGGCCGAAATGGCTGTGCGGGATCAGCTTCATGTCGGTCAGCATCGCGAGCATGCGAGAAACCGCAAAGATGCTTGCGATCAGGCCCGAGGAGGTGGCGACGATGGCCAGAAGAACAGTCAGATAGAAACCGGTCTGGCCAAGGGTCGGACCTGCGGCTTCTGCCAGGGCATAATCCTTGGCGGCAATGATCTGCTCCAGTGTCAGACTGGACCCCACGGCAAATGCCACCAGCAGATAGACAATGACGCAGAGACCGATGGATACGATGATCGCCCGTCCGACATTGCGATGCGGGTCGGTGACTTCGGCACCGCTGTTGGTGATCGTGGTAAAGCCCTTGAACGCGAGGATCGACAGCGCCACGGACGCGACAAAGCCGGTTATTTGCGTCGATTGCTGATCCGAAGCGGCCTCGAAAGAAATGCCGCCCGCCCAGAGCGCCGCCGCCCCGAACAGCGCGATGCCGCCCACCTTGATGATGGCCATGACGATCGAGAACAGCCCGACGGATCGGTTGCCCGCAGCATTGACGAGATAGGCAAAGAGGATGAGGCCCACGCCGAGGGCTGGCACCAACCAGCCGGATTGGTCGAGGCCCAGACCGCGTAGGAGATACGTGGCAAAGGTCCGCGCAACGAGGCTTTCGTTGATCACCATCGACAACGCCATAAGCAGCGCGGCCGCAGCCGCGATAGTCGTCGGCCCGTAGGCTTTTTGCAGAATCATCGCGATACCGCCAGCTGACGGATAAGCATTCGACACCTTGATGTAGGTATAGGCGCTGAATGCGGTCACGATAGCCCCGACCACGAATGACAGCGGAAAGAGCGGCCCTGCAAGCTGCGCAATCTGCCCTGTCAGGGCAAAAATCCCGGCACCGATCATCACGCCGGTGCCCATTGCGATCGCTCCGGATAATGAAATGCTGTTCGCCTTGTATTGCGAAGCCATTTAGAGTGTCCTTTCTCTGGATTGCGGCGTGTCGTTCGATTGAACCATTTGTCCTGATCCGCTCGCCTTCCAGCACATGTCGCAAACCGGGTCCCCCGCCGACAGCGTATGAGATCTCTGATAATGTCCTCGCTTACCATCGGCGGCGATAAGGTCTGCGCCGGGCCAGTCGTAGCGGCACCAACTTTGCCGGAATGCCTCCAGCAATTCAGGATCCTCGCGACGTGCGGCGACAACGTGCGCGAAGGTCTGCGGCGGACAATGCGTGAAATGTGTGTGCAGGTCGTCGCCGTCCCGGAAGACACACGTTTCGTAGCCCGGTGCGCCGACCGGGCGGAACGGAAAGATCAACAATCCCCAAATTGTCCAACGAAGTCTGCGTCCCGGATTGCGGCTGACAATCCGTGATGGCAGGGATGACAGACCGAGCATGCGACGATAGAGATCCCATCCTACATCGGCCGTGACCGAATGCGCAGATGCTGTCTCGATTCCGTGCGACCGTAGCGCTGCGTCAGCGGCGACCGTATAGATCGCCAATTCAACCATCAGCCGACTCCCGGCATTCGGAAGATGCGGCAAATCAGCAATCACTCTCATCTCCGCGCTTTCGCGCTCCAGCGAGTCAAGGAAGCAGTCAGTGTCGTCGGGTAAGCAGCGCAGCGCATCGCCGCTGGTCAGCCGTAGTGTCCGGTTGGCCAGATGCCGATGGCACGTCCGTCTGACATCCTTCCAGATAAGCCAGCGGAATATCCTCCAACCAAGGCGCGTGCGTTCATCCGGTACAGATTGTTCAGTCATGAGATACCCGCTTTCTGCGCCGGTCCCTCACCGCAACGATGACAAGAGGTGTTAGCGTCAGCACACCCAGCCCGATGGCAGCCCAAGCGGCGCGCCCCGGCTCTCCGCTGACGGCTTCATTTCCAAAATGGGCGAGAACGAAACTCGCGGGAATGATGCCGGCGAGGGTCGCCACTGCAAAGCGCCAGAAGTGTAGACAGCTGAGGCCTGCGGCGTAGCTGACGATGTCGAAAGAGATAAACGGCATCAATCGGCTGGCGAAAACCGTGAAGGTCAGCGCGTTCTGCGACCCGAGCCAGCCTTTGTCCACCTTGTCGCCCAACCATCGGGTCAGCACGTCGCGACCCAGAAAACGTGCGAGTGCGAAGGCGGCCAAAGCGCCGACTTCAGCGCCGATGACAATGTAGACGGTGCCCAGTGTATGCCCGTATGCGGCACCGGCGGCCAGAGCGATCGGCGCACTTGGAATGGGCGTTGCGACAATCGCGACGGTCATCAAGGCAATGATCAGGATTGGCCCCCACGTACCGGCGGCATCTACCCAGTCGGAAATGCGCTCGCCATCGAGGTTCTCGACAAGATCGGACCGGGAACCGACGAACAGCGCCAGAGCAGCAAGGACCAGGACGGCTGCGAGGGCCGCTTTCGTCATCATGTCGACCGAGATACCGCGCCTCACTGAGCGCACCTCACGAAAGATAGCGAACAAAGCGAAATGCAGCGGCGAGCAGATCGAAAACGACGCAGAACAGGAACTGTCATTTCCGCATTGACGTGCCGAATGCCCTGCTTTGCGCCAGAAAACCCCAGACGGCATGAGCCGCAAACCCCAGTGGTAAGGTAAGCGGTATCCAAAGCGATCCGGCAAGCGCAGGAGCCGATACAGGCACCACCGATCAATGCGAGCGTCAGTGCGGCAATTGCTACTAAGGCTGCTTCAATCGACAACAATTGAACCGGCAAAAAGGTCATGGACAACCCCACACCGATGGCGATGTCACTTCCCATCTGGACAAGCGCGGGGATCAGACCTCCATCAGTTGACATGCTGCGACATCTCCCTCATCCAGCCTATTTGGTGTTCAATTGCCTCAAACCCTGGGGAATTCACTCGCTGGAGGGTCAAGGTGCTGTCGAGAGATACTTCTGTCAGGCGGCGTCGACAGCCACGCGCATCATGTCCCGCACCTCGCCAGCGACCTCGTGCAGCTGGTCGTTGTCGATGGCCTGCATGGACGCCACGGGGTCGATGGCGCTGACCTCGGTGCCGCTATCCACTTCGCGCAGGATGACATTGCAAGGCAGCATCGCACCCACCCGCGGCTCAATCCCGATGGCCTTGTGCGCCATTTCCGGGTTGCAGGCCCCAAGGATGCGGTAGGGCTCCATCTCGACGTCGATCTTCTTTTTCATCGTCGCCTTGACGTCAATCTCGGTCAGAATGCCGAAGCCATTTTCGGCCAACGTATCGCGGATGCGCAGCTCCGCCTCATCGATGCCAACGTCGTCCAGAATGCGGTCATAGGTATAGGACATTTCTTGCGTCTGCAGTTCGACAATTCCGAAGGGCTCCTGCGGCCCAACATGTTCGGCACGGTCAGCCTGATCCCGATCGACACGCGCATGGCGCTGACCGTTCCGACCGAAGCGATCATCCGCACCGGCTCCGCCGAACGCGTCATCCTGAAAACCGGCGACGGTACTTACAAGCCGCGTCTCATCACGACGGGGCTGCACGACGAATTCGGCGAAGGCGGGCGCACCGAAGTGGTTCAGGGCCTCGCTCCGGGCGAAGAGGTCGTCGCGTCGGCGCAATTCCTGCTCGACAGCGAAAGCGCGCTGAGCGCCGGATTGATGCGCATGGCGCCAACGGACGACGCGCCGGCCGACGGGACGGGCGCGTTGATCGCACTGGACCGAGAGGCGCGGATCGCGACGATCCGGCACGGCGCCCTCGACGCGCTGGACTGGCCTGCAATGAGCTCGCGCTTTGCGGTGCGCGCGGATGTCGCGCTGGATGGTTTGAAGATCGGCCAGCAAGTCGTCTTTCGCGTCGCGCGCGGCGCGGACGGGCTGCTGGGGCTCATCTCGCTGGGGAGCGATGACGGTGTTGCGGCAACAGGCAACGGAAGGGTTGTCGCAATCACCGCCGATGGAAAGCTGACGCTTGCCCATGATCCCATTCCAGAACTTGGCTGGCCTGCGATGCAGATGGATATGCCCGTCGCGGGGTTCGACCCCGCTTCGGTTCCGCTGGACGCCCCAGTCGAATTTGATCTGTCCAAGGGCCAGGACGGCGTGTTCACGGTGGTGGCCGTTCGGGGCAAAGGCACGGACAGCGGCGACGACATCGCACAGGACATGACGATGACGGATTCTGTGGCCAAGACCACCCCGGAGGCAGGCAAGACACCGCCCATAACCGTACCCGGCAGCATCGACGCCGTCGATCCAGCCACGCGAACGGCAACCATCACGCATGGCCCGATCACCGAAACCGGGATGCCCGGCATGACGATGGATTTCGCGATTGACTCATCGGTGGACGCTTCAGCCCTGCCCGAGGGCCGTGAGGTCACCCTGAAGTTTCGGCAAAATCCTGACTTCTCAATGACCCTTGTGGGCATCACAGATGGGGCAGGCGAATGATCCGCGCCATCATCCAGGCCTCGATCGCCAACCGCGTTATCATACTCGCACTGGCAATCATGATGGGCGTCGTCGGCGTCTGGGCCATCCGCTCGACCCCAGTGGACGCCATTCCCGATCTGTCGGACGTGCAGGTGATCGTGCGCACCCCCTATGCCGGTCAGGCGCCGCAAGTCGTCGAGGATCAGATCACCTATCCGATTGCGACGGCGATGCTGGCAGTGCCCGGCGCCAGCGCCGTACGCGGCTTTTCGTTTTTCGGCGACAGCTATGTCTACGTGGTTTTCGAGGATGGCACAGATCTGTACTGGGCACGTACACGGGTGCTGGAATATCTGGGGCAGATTACCGCGAACCTGCCCGAAGGCGTATCGCCGCAGCTTGGCCCGGATGCGACTGGCGTAGGCTGGATCTATCAATATGCCCTCATTGATCGCACCGGCGGACACGATCTGTCCGAACTGCGCACATTGCAGGACTGGTTCCTGAAATACGAATTGCAGACCGTCGATGGCGTGTCCGAGGTGGCCACGATCGGCGGTATGGTCAAGCAGTATCAGGTCGTCATCGATCCGAACAAACTGCGCGCCTACGACGTGACGCTCGCCCAGATCCGCAGCGCCATCGAGGACGCAAACCGCGAGACCGGCGGCAGCGTGATCGAGATGGGCGAGGCCGAGTACATGGTCCGCTCTACCGGCTACATCAACGAGTTGCCCGACCTTGCAAAGGCCCCGCTGATGGTGAACGCGCGGGGGGCGGCCGTCACATTGGGGGACGTGGCCGACATCCGACTCGGCCCCGAGATGCGCCGCGGCGTGGGCGAATTCAATGGCGAGGGCGACGCGGTGGGCGGCGTCGTCATCCTGCGCTGGGGCGGCAACGCGCTGGCCACCATCAAAGCCGTCGAGGCGCGCATCGAAGAGCTGCGTACAAACCTGCCCGAGGGGGTCGAGATCGTCACCACCTATAACAGGGCGGGGGTGATCGAACGCGCCATCGACAACCTGCGCAAGAAGCTGACCGAGGAATTCATTGTCGTCATTCTGGTCTGCGCCGCGTTCCTTCTGCACATTCGCTCATCGCTGGTCATTCTGGTGTCGTTGCCACTGGGCATTTCCGCCGCCTTCATCGTCATGAAATTTCAGGGCGTAAACGCCAACATCATGTCTCTGGGCGGGATTGCCATCGCCATCGGCGCGATGGTGGATGCGGCCATCGTGATGATCGAGGCCATGCACCGACGGCTGGAAAAGGAGAAACTGACCAACGAGAACCGCTGGCGAATCGTCAGCGAATGCGCCTCAGAAGTGGGACCGGCACTGTTCTATTCCCTTGCGATCATCACCGTCAGCTTCCTGCCCGTCTTCGTGTTGGAAAGCCAGGAAGGACGGTTGTTCAAACCGCTGGCCTTCACCAAGACCTACGCGATGGCCGCGGCGGCGATTCTATCCATCACGCTTGTGCCGGTACTGATGGGGTATTTCGTGCGTGGGCACATCGTGCCCGAGCGAAAGAACCCGCTGAACCGGATTATCATCTGGATCTACCGCCCGTTTCTGGATGCCGCCGTCGCCTGGCCCTGGGCGACGACACTGCTGGCGGGTCTGGTGGTGGCGTCGATGTGGTGGCCCTTGCAGCGGATCGGAAGCGAGTTCATGCCCGAATTGAACGAGGGCGATTTTCTCTACATGCCGACACTCTATCCGGGCATCTCCATCGGAAAGGCGCGGGAGGTTCTGCAACAGACCGACCGGATGATCGCCACGATCCCCGAGGTTCAGACCGTTCATGGCAAGCTGGGCCGTGCGGACACCGCAACCGACCCCGCGCCCCTGACGATGATCGAAACGACAATCCAGCTGAAGCCCGAGGCGGAGTGGCGCACGGGCATGACCATGGAAGGAATCCGCAATGCTCTGGACAAGGCCGTGCAGATTCCCGGCGTGACCAACGTCTGGATCCAGCCCATCAAGAACCGCATCGACATGCTGGCCACCGGCATCAAGACGCCGGTGGGCGTCAAGATCTCCGGCGCCGATCTGCGCGTGATCGAAGAGATCGGGATCGAGGTGGAACGTGCTGTCGCCAGCGTGGAAGGCACCGCGTCGGCCTATGCCGAACGGCCGATCGGCGGACGTTTCATCGAGATCACGCCCGACCGCGATGCGGCCGGGCGCTATATGATGAGCGTGCGGGACGTTCAGGACGTTGTTCAGACCGCCATCGGCGGGATGCAGGTCTCGGAATCCGTCGAGGGGCTGGAGCGCTATCCGATCAATATGCGCTATCCGCAGGAATGGCGGGACAGTCCCGAAACCTTGCGCGATCTGCCCGTCGTCACACCGTCGGGCGCGCATATCCCGCTGGGGGCGTTGGCCGAGGTAAAGATCGTTGACGGTCCTGCCATGATCCGTTCCGAAAACGCCCGGCGCACCGGGTTCGTCTTTATCGATATCGCCGGGCGCGATCTGGGCGGATATGTGAAGGAGGCCCGCGCACTCGTGGCCGATCAGGTCACGCTGCCGCCGGGCTATTCGATCACCTGGTCAGGCCAGTACGAGTATATCGAACGGATGCAGGAACGGCTGACGCTGGTCGCCCCCGCGACACTTCTGATCATAACCCTGATGCTGTTTCTGGCGTTCAACCGGATAATCGAAGTTGGCATCATCCTTGCGGCCCTGCCTGTGGCCCTGGCCGGGGGCGTGTGGTTCCTTTGGTATCTCAGCTTCGACATTTCCGTAGCCGTGCTGGTGGGCTTCATCGCGCTGGCGGGCGTGGCGGTAGAGACAGCCATCGTGATGCTGCTTTATCTCAATCTCGCCTGGGAAAAGCGTAAGGAACGGGCCATTCTTGAATCGAGGCTGATGACCGCGATCGATGTCGAGGAGGTCGTGTTCGACGGCGCCCTGTTGCGGGTGCGCCCCAAGATCATGACCGTTGCGACGATTTTCGCGGGCCTGATCCCGATCATGTATGGCACGGGGACCGGCTCGGAGATCATGCAGCGGATCGCCGCGCCGATGGTGGGCGGCATGGCAACGGCGACCCTGCTGACCCTGTTTGTGATCCCGTCCATCTTCGTGATCTGGAAACGGCTGGCCTTGAAGCGTGTTAACCGAGAATTGCAGCGCCAGGCCCCGACCGATGCAGTTGCCACCCTCGCCGAATGACACTTAAGGGCACCTCTAAAAATTGCCCCAACCCCGGTGCTGCGTTATCTTTGATGGGACGAACCGGCACAGGGGAGACGGCAATGACGCAGATGGGTTTCTTTGATCTTTCCGACCGCTATGCGAGCCTTGACGCGAAGAAGGACCCATTGGTTGAGATCGATGCGGTCGTGCCGTGGGAGGAGTTTCGTTCTATTTTGGATGAGGTTTGGCGCAAGCCTGATGCGGAGCGCAAGTCGCGCGCAGGCCGCAAGCCGATGGACACTGTGCTGATGTTCAAGACGCTGGTGCTGAGCGCACTCTACAACCTGTCGGACGATCAGATCGAATATCAGGTCCGTGACCGGCTGTCCTTTATGAGGTTTCTGGGACTTAGCCTTGCGGACCGGGTGCCGGATGCAAAGACGGTGTGGCTGTATCGCGATGCGCTGGCGCAGGCGGGCAAGGTGGAAGAGCTGTTTCGTCAATTTGACGGGTATTTGGCGCGGCAGGGGTATATCGCTCGGGGTGGGCAAATTCTTGATGCCTCTATTGTGGCGGTGCCGCGCAATCACAACACGCGCGACGAGAACGCGTCAATCAAGAAGGGCGAGAACCCCGAGCATTGGGAAAACAAGCCCGCCAAGCGCAGCCAGAAGGACGTGGACGCGCGCTGGACGAAAAAGCACGGCAAGAGCCATTACGGCTACAAGAACCATGTGAACGTCGACCGAAAGCACAAGCTGGTCCGGCGCTATCACGTCAGCGATGCCGCGCTGCATGACAGTCAAGCGGTGGATCACCTGCTGATGCGAGGCAATACCGGCTCCGGTGTGTGGGCGGATGCGGCCTATCGGTCCGAGGAGACGGAGGCGAAATTGCGCGCGCGGAAGCTGAAAAGTCACATCCACCGTAAGGGGAAACGCGGCAAACCTCTCACAGATCCCGCCAAGGGCAGCAATCGGACCAAATCCACCGTTCGGGTCCGGGTGGAACATGTATTCGGCGCACAGACCAACGACATGGGTGGCACCCTTGTGCGTAGCATTGGTCTGGTGCGAGCCAAGGCTAGGATCGGGATGAAGAACCTCGCATATAACATGCGACGCCTCGTTCAACTGCGCCGCATCAACCCGTGTCCGGCGTGAATACCGGGCGATCCAAGAACCGATCACGCGTCAAAGCATGACAAACAAGGCTTGAAGGCCGCAATACAGCGGTTGCGAGGCTCTGCCAATTGCAGGGATTAGCGACACGAAACCATGTTCACGCTTTGATCGGTCATCGTGGGGTATGATTGGCGTTGTCCAGTTCAGACCCTCATCGAAGGAGAAAGCGATCTTTACGTCGTATTGATAGCTGCCCGGCCCATTCAATTCCAACCAATGCGCTGCAAGCGTCCCATCGCTAAGCCCAACGACTGACGGAAAGTCGGCCCCAGTTCACAAACAGTGTCTCAGATTGATGAATTGTACGCGCCTCCGTCCAAGAGGTGCCATCGAACAGGGCCATCCGAACGGCGTTGTTACCTTCGGTCCAACTCATCACGATCCGACCATCGGGCAGTGTTGAAAGCGAGGGTTCACGTGCGTGATCCCCAACCGGTGCAATCAGTGGTCTGACTGGAAACAGAGGGGCATCTTCAGCCGCTACAAAGGGCGCACCGAGCATAAAAAGAGCCGTGCAAACGAATAAAAATCTAATCGGCCTCAACCTCCGGTCCAACCGAAACGAGATAAGCCCAGACTGCCTTGGCATCCGTTTCTTTCTTCAATTTGAATGACATGCCAGATTTCGCCTTGCTGTCGTTCAGAAAAGTCGCGAGGAACTTCTTCGGATCTGCAATATAGGCTACGAAATCGCTCTCGTTCCAGACCAAGCCATTCTCGCCCGCTTCACGAATAGAGTCCCGAAATTTATTCCCAAACATTTCTTCGGTCCCTGCTGTTCGGTTGTACACACCATAAAGATTTGGCCCAACCGCGCCACCCTTTCGGATAACGTCACCATCCGTCCTGACGATTGAGTGGCAGGCCTTGCACTTGTTAAATACCTTGTCTCCGGCTGATGCGTCGCCGGTTGCATGTCCATCGGCGAGAACACCTGTTCCGGACTATGCCAGTGCTAGCGTTGCGATAAATTTAGGTTTCATTCGTTTCTCTCCCCGTTGATGACAGTTATTATCTACTGGATGGCTGTTATGCTTTTGCCTCAGGTCGACAGGTCACTCAGTTAATTCCGTTTTCCCTTTGAAGAGCCCGTATATATGCCACGATATTCAATACTTCTGCTCGTGTTACGCCCTCGACAGCTGGCATGTTGCCAAACTTCCAATGGTGCGCCCGAACACCATTCTGTGCTGCGAGGACAAACGCCATGTCACCGTGGTGGCCCGGCTCATAAATCTTGTGCACCAGCGGTGGAGCAACGCCGTCCTGACCCTGCCCATTGACGCCGTGGCAGGTCGCGCAGGCCGCACCATAGGCACGCTTGCCGATTTGCTCTTGCTCGGTGAAACTTGGGGGCAGCCTGACAGTTGCAAGCGCACCTGCGGGAAGTGCCATTCTTTCGTCCGTCTGAGTACTCGTCTGGGAGTGGGTCGGCTGCAGGATGTACCATCCTGCCGCAGCAGGGAGTGGGCAAAACTTGGGGGTTATGCGGCTGCTCTTTGGTAGGCGCCGGTTAGCCGACCGTCGAGAACGGCGGCGCGGACAACCGCCACGCGGTGGGCTCCTTTGGGCGACCATCTCATGCGGCGGCGCTTGCCCATGCGGGTGTTCCCGATGTCGTCCACGCAGCCCTCTGCTCGGGAAGAAAAGACCGGAAGGCCTCTTCGATGTCGCTTGCCGTAGTTCGTCAGGTTGTCCATGTTGTTCGCAAGGTATGAATAGAGGTCTCGGCAGCGAGCTTGCACTCGCCGAGTGGCTTCAGTTGCCACGCGGTCATCTGTAACCAGCCGGGCGCAATCGACGATCAACCATTGCAGACTGGTCGTGGCCGTAAGAACTTTTCCATGCCAAAGGTACCATCGCAGCGTTTCGGCCGGACGTTTGAACAGCACTGGAATGCCGGAGAAACCCCTGCTCAGCAGCAGGCCTTTTACGGCGTTCTCGACGTGCTGAATACGCATCGAGATATGCCACCAGTCGAGGATGTGGCGTACCTTTCCACCGACGGCATTGCGGACGAGGTTTGGCAGGGCTGGTTCCCCGTCCGAAATTACCGTGACGGTTTGTTCGCGATCCCAACCGAGAGACATCAAGTCCCGGCGAAGCTGACTGGCAGGCGACAGGACCGCTTGTTGCACCAAGCCGAAGCGACGGCACCTATCGTGGCTTTCGATCTTGCCAACCACAACATCGAGGTGTCGCTTCTGGTATTCCGGCCTGCATCGGATATGCGCACCGTCTAGGAAAACCGTCAACGCAGGCGCCTCTTTGGCGGCTGAAGGAACCAACGGCTCAGTCTGCTCGCTGTCGCAGATTTCCCTGGCAACTTTGCCCAGTCGATTGCGCACCGATGTATTCACCTGCTTCGCGCAAGGTAGAAAGGTTTCCAGGATACGCGCCGCTTCCCGGAAGGAATGACGCGCCCCAAGTTCGGCCTGAAGGCGTCGCAGTTCCGGGGTCGATCGATCCGGAAAATAGTCAGCGAGAGGCGAAAGCGGTCCGCCCAAGACAACATCGGATTTTGCATTGCAGGCGCACCGGCGAATGCGCGGCGCTTTGACCTCGAACCTGCCGAAAAGCGTGTCGGGCACCCGCGACCGATAATCATGTATAGCCCGGACCCCGTCGCAGTCCGGACAGATCCTGCTGGCTTCGGAAATTTCCTCGATCTGGTCGCGCAGGATCGCATTCTGCAATTGCCCCAGGATCGTCTTCGCATCTTCGAGCAACAACCCGAAACCCTCAGGTTGCGTGCGCCGAAACGGGCGGGATAGGCGGCCGAGACGATGCCTCTTTGTGGTTCCGTTCTCGAAAGTCGTCTCGACAATAATTCGCACGTCCATGGTAGTTCCCCTCTCAATGAACCACTAGCATACACAGACACCCCCAAGTTTTGCCCACTCCCCCCGAACGCGTCGTGTCTCAGATTTAAGGGCAACGCGACAGCTGCCAACATCCACGTAGTCCCGGGTGAAGATATTCGAATGCAGGACGGCGGCAATTTGATTAGCGCCATTGCCCGCGCCGCTCTGCATTCTTCTGTACCGGTCAGGTCAAAATACGATTTGCATTCGTGCCCTGATCTCTTTTCCGTTCTCGCCGCTGGCCTGCTTGCCATCCATGTAGCTCAGACCAAGGCGAACGGCGTTGTTCGGGTAATAGTTGATGCCGACGGTGGTTTGCTTACCCTCTGTCGTACCAAGACCGACATCGCTGAACTTGCCGTATCCGTCCTCGTAGCGAAGCACTGCTTCCCATGCACCTTTCGAACTGCTTGGCTTCACCCGCTTGAACACGCCGTTGCTGTAGGGACGGCTTTCACCGGTCAGAATCCATCCTGCCTGAATGTAGTATCCGTCCACATCAACCCCGCCCGTGTCAGCGTTGAAGTATTCGGCCTGCGTGTGAAAGGGCCCCGATGCGGCCGCCAATTCGATGTTGTACGCATCGGTTTCGTTGGCAGGCAGAGCGGCATCACGGCTGGTAAAGCCGGCGCCAAGATGCAAGACCAGATCATCGGTCTGGATCGGGGCATAGGTAACGCGGCCGGTGATGGCCGTATTGCCGAAATCATCGCTGCCGTTGCCGGCCGCCTCGAAAACGCCCAGGCCGTAGGTCCAGTTGTCACCTGCACCGTGCAGTTGCACACCGGCGTTGCGGCCGGGCGCGTAGAATTCGGTCAGGGCCGAGCGTTCAAGCGATGATATGTCCTTCGAACTGGTAAGTTGCTCAAAGCCAAACGGTTCTTTTTGCTTACCCACTGTGATCCGGGCCATCTTGCCAAAACCGGTGTAGCGCAGATAGAGGTCCTCGGCGCTACCGCCGCCGGTACCGCTTTCGGCGAGATTGAACTGTGCCTTGAAGGCCCAGTCGAGATATTTACCCTGGAAAAAAATCCGTGCGCGACGCACATCGAAATCATCGCTCTTACCGCTGATGTCGGAATCGGTCGAATCGTAATCCCACTGCAGGCGCCCCCCCACCCGGAAAGACGCGGTACCATCAGCACTCTTGAAGGTTATCCCGCTCCCTGCCTTGAGGTTGAAACCAGAGGTTTCGTCGGCCTGCACGACGCCCGCCGCAGCGGCGAGCAATGCCGCCGGTATAAACTTCATTTTCATTTCGTGTTCTCCAATTCTGTCAGGGAAATGCCATCGAGGCATCCGCAAGAGTCTCTTTCAACCGGGTATCCGGCGGGGCTACAGGCTGGCGAATCCCGCCAAAGACCCTTGCCGCTGAATGGCAGGCGATTGTTACAGAATCATGACGGTTTCGGGCATCGCTTGGCTTCGCTTTTGGCCAGCGCGCAGACCGAAGCGGACGGCTTCTGAACGGGAATACACGCGCAGGGCCGACCCCAATTCGGCTCTTTTGTTTGCAGTGTCGTGGTGGCTGGCCGGACTGAGTTGAGCAAAGTGTAACGATCCGGGTCTGGTCGCGTCCTCTTGTTTGCTGTCTGCTGACCACTCGCCCCTACGAATTGACCGCATTGCAGAATCTTCTAGTATGAAACAGACTTGGGAAATCAAATGAGGTGCCACGGATGAGCGAACTTTCCCAATACGCGATCCTTTTCGGGCTGAGCGTCGGTGTATTCGGTTTCGTGCTCAGCCTCTATGGGTTCGCCCGGGCCATCGGGCGGGCGCGCGCGGAACCCGGCAAGGACGTGCCCGCCACCGCCGGCACCCTGTCGCGCGATCCGGTCTGGGTGCGCTACCATGCGCGTTATGCCGGTTATGCGCTGCTGTTTCTGGCCTTCGACATGGAGATGGCGTTCATGTATCCGTGGGCGGTCGTCTACCGCGAAGAAGGGCTGATCGCATTGCTCGACATGGGCGTTTTCCTGGCAATCCTGTTCTTGGGCCTGCTCTATGGCTGGAGCCAGGGCGCGTTGAGGCGGCAATGACCTTGGTCGGGGCGCGAGAGGGCGCGATGTCCGGGATCAGGCGGGCGGTCGCGGCGGCCATGGCGCGCGATCTGCCGGCCTTCGTGCTGCCCGGCCCCTCTGTCGCGCGGGCGATGGGGCTCGATCTGTCCGGGTCGCATCTGCGGCTTGTCGGCACCCCGCGCCATGCGAATCTGTTGATCGTCGTCGGCCCCTTGCCCCCCGGTCTGCGCGATGCCGCCGCCGTCACCTACGCGCAGATCCCGCGCCCCCGCGCGATCCTTGCGCTGGGTGCCGGCGACATCGCCCCGTTGCCCGATGCGGACGTGTCGGCCCCGCTGACCCAGGCCGGGCTGCACTCCGGGCTGGCCGATCTGCGCCGCGTGATCGCCGCGGGCGCGTTTCGCGCTGACAGCGGGGAGTTTAACGCCCCCGCTCTTGAGGTGCGCGTGGAATACACTTGCCCGATGCACCCCGAAATCGTCCGCGACGCCCCCGGAGACTGCCCCAAATGCGGCATGTTTCTGGTGAAGGCGGAAGAGGGGGAAAGCCACGGTCACGGGCACGGGCATGGCGGTCACGGTCACGAGCATGGCAGTGAAGCGCACGGAGCGCATGGTCACGGCGATCACGGCGGTCATGGCAAACAACAGGACCATTCCGGCCACGATGGCCACGATGGGCATGCCGGACATGGCGGCCACTCCGAGGCCGCTATCGACGGGATCGAGCCGCATTTCATGTCGATGGTCGAGATGACCGAGGGCCAGCCGCGCAGCAGCGACGGGTTGCAGATGGACTGGATCGAGGTGCCGTTCGGGCCGTTCTTTCCGGGCCTGCCCGCGGGGCTGCGCCTGACCCTGACGCTGGACGGCGATACCGTGGCGGGCAGCGAGGTCAGGAGCCTTGTGGGCAGGGCGGAACTGGTGGATGGCCCGCAGATGAGGGTGGCCGATTTCGTCGAGCGTCTGGCCGCGATGATGCCGCTCAGCCCGGTGGCCTATCGGACGCTGGCCTGCGCGGCGATCGAGGAGGCCGCGAGCGTCGACCCCGGCCATGACGCGCGCCGTGGCCGCGCCGCCGCGGTGGAACGCGAGCGGATCGCCAGCCACCTGAACTGGCTGGCCGAGTTCGGCCTGCAGTCGGGTTTTTTGTGGCTCGCCGCGCGCGCTGGGGCGTTGCAACTGGCCGTTCAAGGTGCCGACGTCGCCGGGATCGCCGCGCAGGCTGGGGCGATCCGGCGGCTGACGCGCCGGGTGCAGGCGGCCCCGTTGATGCGGATGCGGCTGAGACGCATCGCGCGCATCGGCAAGGACACCCCGGCGAGCGGCCCGGTGGACCGGGCGCGGGGTGGCGGATCGGATGCCCGTACGGGTGATCCAACGCTGAAGGATCTCGGGTTCGAAACGCGCGTCCGCAACGGCGGCGATGCGCTGGCCCGGCTGCGGCTGCGCTGCGACGAGATCGCCCAAAGTCTCGACGTGATCGCGGCCGCCGGGAGGATTGCTGTGCCGCAGGTGCCGGATGTGGACAGGGTGTCGGGCGAGGGCGCGGCCCGCATCGAAACACCGCGCGGAGCGGCGCAGCTGCGCGTGAAGCTGACCGATGGCCGGGTGGTCGAGGCCGATCTCGACACGCCGTCAGACGTGAACATCGCCCTTGTCGAAACGGTGACGGCGCAGCAGGAACTGGGCGATGCCTTGGCCGCTGTCGCCTCGCTCGACCTGTCGCCATGGGAGGTGCGTGGATGAGCATTCTTGTCGTTCTCCTGTCGCTCGCCGCCGGGGCCTACGCGCTGGCCGTCATCGAACGATGGGCCGTGCATGGGCACCTGAGCCTGACCGGTCCGGCCTGGGCCGCCCTGGCGCTTCTGGGGCGGGAATCGCTGCTGGCGCGCAAATCCGACCGGTTGTTCTTTGAGCTTGGGCCGGTGCTGCTATTGGTGGCGGGGCTGATGGCGGTGGCGGTGATCCCGCTGGCGCCGGGGCTTATCATCACCGACCTGGCCACCGGGGCGCTGTTTCTGAACGCCGCGCTGGCCTATGTGCTGGTGGCGCTGATCATGGCGGGCTGGGGTCCGAACGGGGCCTACGCGATGATCGCGGGCTGGCGGTTTCTGGGCCAGTTCATCGCCTATGCGATGCTGATCGTGATGCCGATCACCGCCGTCGCCATGCGGGCGGAGTCGCTCTCGACGGTTGAGATCGTCGCCTCGCAGGAACAACTCTGGAACGTGCTGTACCAGCCGATGGGGTTCATCCTCTTTGTCGTGGCGGCGATGGGGCTCGCGTGGTTGCCGCCGCTGGACCTGCCCGATGCGACCGGCGAATTGGCCGGCGGGGTCGAGGCCGAGTATACCGGCGTGCGGCTGGCGGTGCTGCGGCTGGCGCGGATGGTCATCATCCTGGCGCTGGCGGGGGCGACCGTGACCTTCTACCTGGGCGGCTGGCTGGGCCCGTGGCTGCCGCCCTGGGCCTGGAGCGCGATCAAGATCCTGGTCGTGGCCGCGGCCATGCTGAGCGTCGGGCGCTACATGCCGCGCATCCGCGAGGCGCGCTATCTGGCGCTGAGCTGGAAGCTGGGGATCTCGCTGGCGCTGGCCAATATCTTTGTCGTGGGCGTGATTGCGCTGGTGGTGCCGATATGACGGTTCAGATGATCTTTCTGGCGTTCTTCGGCGGCGCGGCGGTATGGTTCGGCGTCGTGGTCTTCCGCACCCATTCGATGGTGCGTTCGGCGCTGGCGCTGCTGTTTTCGCAAACCGCGATCGGGGCGATGTTCCTGGTCATGCAGGCTGAGTTTCTGGGCGTGTTGCAGATCATGATGATGGCCACGGAAATGAGCGTGATGGCGATCTTCATGGTGATGTTCATGATGGATCCGGGCGGCATGGGCAAAATGGACATGACCCACCAGAAACGCCTGTCGCTCTGGGCCGGGGGCATCGGGCTGCTGGCCGCGCTGTTGCTGGTCTGGCTGCCCGATTGGGGTCCGGTCGCCCTGTCCGTGCCGGGCGCGCATGAACAGGCCGCCGATTTGGGGCGCGAATTACTGGGCCGGTCGATGTTAATCTTCCAGTCGGCGGGTCTGACGATTCTGACCGCCATGGTTGCGGCCACGATGGTGGCCATCGTCCCCAACGCGGAGCAGCGCAAATGATTCTGGAACTCATGATTGCCCTCAGCGTCGGCGCGGGGCTGTTCGGTATCGGACTTTATGGCGCGCTGAGTCAGACCAACCTGGTGATGATCGTCATGGGGGTCGAACTGATTTTGGCCGCGGCCCTGGTCAACCTGGTGGCCTTCTGGCGCTACCTGCATCCCGACGAGCCTGCCGGTCAGATGTTCGTGCTGATCGTCATGGCGGTGATGGCGGTCGAGATGGCGGTGGCCTTCGGTATCGCCATCGCCCGGTTCCGGGTGCGCGGCTCGGTCGAGATGGAAGAAGCGCGGGAGTTGAAGGGATGACGATGCTGGCGCTCACCCTCCTTGCGCCGCTTCTGGCGGGCATCGCGGTGCTGGCCCTGCGGCGCGCACCCGAAGCGATTGCGCTTGCGGGCGTCGGCCTCGGGTTCCTCGCGGCGATGGCGGTTCTAGCGGGTGCGATTGCGGGCAATGCGGTGCAGATGGTCCTGCCGGGCCTGCCGCAAATGCCGCTGCGGCTGGTCGCGACGCCGCTGACGGCGGTCGTTTCGGCCATGGTGGCGACGGTGGCGGCTTTTGTGGTGGTCTATGCCGTGGGTTACATGCGCAGCGACCCCGAAAGGCCGCGCTTTTTCGGCATCCTGCTGCTGTTTGTCGCGGCGATGCAGGCGCTGGTGCTGGCGGGCGACTGGATCACCGTGCTGGCCGCGTGGGAACTGATCGGCTTTTCCAGCTATCTGCTGATCGGCTTCTGGCATGGCCGCGACGGCGTGCCCGGTGCCGCGACGCGGGCGTTTCTGTACACCCGCAGCGCCGATCTGGGGCTTTATCTGGGGATTTTTGTGCTGATCGGCTGGGCCGGCACCTCGGAAATCTCGGCTACATTGTCGATTAGCGGCACGCCCGCACTGGTCGCCGGGTTGCTGTTGCTGGTGGGCGCGATGGGCAAATCGGCGCAGGTACCGTTGCAGGACTGGTTGCAGCGCGCCATGGCCGGGCCGACGCCGGTTTCGGCGCTGCTGCATTCGGCGACTCTGGTGGCGGCGGGGGCGATCCTGCTGATCCGGGTGGCGCCGATGTTGCCCGGCGGGGCCTTGCTGGCAATCGGACTGGTCGGCGGCGTCACCGCCGTCGTTGCCGGTTTGATCGCGCTGGCCGAGCGGGATCTGAAACGGCTGCTGGCGGCCTCGACCTCCAGCCAGTACGGGCTGATGCTGCTGGCCATTGGCGCGGGGGTGCCGGTGGCGGCGCTGCTGCACCTTATCGCCCACGCGGCGATCAAGAGCACGCTTTTTCTGGGGGCGGGTGTGTTCCAGCATGATCGCGACAGCACCGACATGGAAGCGGTCGCGGGCGCGGGCCGGGCACGACCGCTGGTCCTTTCCGCCTTCGCCGTTGCCGCGCTGGCGCTGGCGGGTATTCCACCGCTGGCCGGCTTCTTTTCCAAGGACGCGATCCTTGCCGCCGCGCTGGCGGCCCCCGGTGCTGCGTGGCTGGCACCCCTGGCGCTGGCGGGCACGGTGCTGACCGGGGCTTATATGGCGCGGGCGCTGCGGGTGTTGTGGGGCGGCGAGGCACAGCCGGTTTCCGGCAAGGGCATGGGCTGGATGTCTGCGGGCATGGCGGTGCTGACGGCGCTGGCGGCGGGGCTTGGGTTCGCCTTTGCGCCGCTGGAACATCTGCTGGGCGCCGAACTGCCGCCGGAAGGAACCGCGATGATCCTCGGGCTTTTGGCGGCGCTGAGCGGCCTGGTGCTGGGCTGGTTCATCCAACCTGCCCGCCTGATGGGGCCGGTTCTGCCGATGGCGCAGCGCGGCTTTGCCGTCGCGGGCGGTATGGACGGGCTGGTGCTGCGCCCGTCGCTGGCTTTTGCCGCCGCCTGTGAAGGTTTCGAACGGCGTCTGCTGGCGTCGCAACTTGGCCTTGTGCGCATCCTGAGCCTTGGCACCGCATCCCGCGTCGACGCAGCCGACAATCGCCTATACGCCGCGACCCTCGATCTGGGCCGGTTGAACCTGCGCCTTGGCGACGGCGCCGAAAACACCGACACTCATGGCATCGACGGGCTGATCTTCGGCCTTGTCGCCCGGACAATCGCCGCCGGCCGCCGCCTGCGCCTGCTGCAAAGCGGGCTGATCCACCGCGAACTCGCCCTGACAGTCATGGGCATTGCCGTCATCGCGGCGGTGCTGCTGATCTTACCGATGTCCTCCTGAAGAAAGACGACCCCGCCATGCCCCTTCTCTCGATCTCCGTCTTTCTGCCGCTTCTTGGTGGCGTGCTGCTGATGGCCCTGCCAAACAAGTCGGCGCGCATCGCCCATGGCGTTTCCATCGCCACCACCGGGCTGACCTTCGTTGTGACGCTGGCGATCTGGGCGCGGGGCACGCTGCCGGACGGTTTCGCGCAGGTCGAGGAAATCGCCTGGATCCCGGCCATTGGTGCCGCCTACCGGGTTGGCGTCGACGGGCTGAGCCTGCCGCTGATCCTGCTGACCTCGCTGCTGTTTTTCCTGTCGGCGATCTATGCGGCGCGGATCACCGACCGCCCGGCGGTCTTTGTCGCGCTGATGCTGATGCTGGAAACCGCGTCGATCGGCACCTTCGCGGCGCTGGACGCGCTCTTGTTCTACGTCTTCTTTGAAGTGTCGCTGGTCGGCATGTATTTCATGATCGTCGGCTGGGGCTATGAAGAGCGCCAGCGCGCCGGACTGATGTTCTTCATCTACACGCTGCTTGGCTCGCTGCCGCTTTTGCTGGCAATCATCGGGCTGTATCTGGCCACGGGAAGTTTCGACATGCGTCTGTGGATCGAGACCCCGCCGCTGACCGGGCTGGCGGCGATGCTGGCGCTGATCGCGATGCTGTTCACCTTCGCGGTCAAGATCCCGTCCTTTCCGGTGCATACTTGGCTACCGGCCGCCCACGTGCAGGCCCCGACCGTGGGAAGCGTGATCCTGGCCGGCGTGATGCTGAAATTCGGCACATACGGCCTTGTGCGTTTCGCCTTACAGATGACGCCCGACGCCTTTGCGCAGGCCGGTCAGGTGGTGCTGGCCTTTGGCGTATTCAGCGCCCTTTACGGTGCCTTCGTGGCGCTGGCGCAGTCAGATCTGAAGAAGATGATCGCCTATACGTCGGTGAACCACATGGGCTATGTGGTGATCGGCGTCGCGGTGGCGGCGCTGACGCTGGACCCTGACCTGCGGGCGGTCGCGCTCAATGGTGCGACCTTGCAGATGGTCAGCCACGGCATCGTCACCGGGGCGTTGTTTTTTCTCGTCGGCATGTTGCAGTCGCGCGCCCACGAACGCGAGATGACCGCGTTCGGCGGGCTGCTGAGGCAGGTGCCATGGCTGGGCTGGGCCTTCGTGCTGTCGGCCTTTGCCTCGCTCGGGCTGCCGGGGCTGGCGCATTTCCCGGCTGAATTTCAGATCTTCCTGGCCACGCTGAATGCGCAGCCCTGGGCCATCGTGGTGATTATCGCCATTGTGGTAACGGCGGGGCTTTACCTGCGCGCGATCGCGGCGGTGTTTCTGGGCGAGCCAAACGAGAAATGGGCGGCGATGCCCGATCTGGACCGCGGCGAGATGCTGGCCATCGTGCCGTTGCTCATCCTCATCATCCTTATCGGGGTCGCGCCGTCCTGGTTGCTGGGCATGATTGATGCGACGATGCGGGCACTGCAATTCTAATGGCGCGCGACCTGTCCTTTCTGTTTCCCGAGCTGATGCTGGCCTCCACTGTCGTGCTGATGCTGGTGGCCGAGATGCTGCGCGCGCCCCGTCTGGCGTTGGCGTTCGGGCTGATCGGGCTGGGTCTGTCCACCGCGCTGACCCTTCCGCTGCTGGAGGCCGACACCACCGTCTTTGGCGGCACCTACCGCGTCGATCTGCTGTCCGGCTGGGCCAAGCTGATCCTGCTGCCAGGCACCGCGCTGGCGCTTCTGATGACGTGGGCCGAGATCGCCGGTAAGGACCGCGAGGGAAGTGTCTATACGCTGCTTTGCCTCGTGACGCTGGGGGCGCTGATGCTGGCGGGCGGTGGCGACATGATGCTGCTGGTCCTTGGCGTAGTGCTGACCGGACTGGGATCATTCGCAATGGTGGCCTGGCCGCGCGACGATGCGGCGACCGAGGCGGCGATGAAATATCTGGTGTTCGGCGCCGTCACCGGATCGGTGATGATCTACGGGCTGACCTTCTGGTTCGGTGGTGCCGGATCGACGCTTTTTTCCGAGCTTGGTGCGCTTCAGGACAAGCCGCTGATCGCGCTGGCGGGGCTGGTCGCGGTGCTGATCGGGCTGGGCTACAAGGCGGCGCTGGTGCCGTTCCAGTTCTGGGCACCGGACGCCTATGACGGCGCGCCGGTCTCGGTCGCGGCGTTCCTGTCGGTCATCACCAAGGTTGCCGCGATCTTCGCCTTTGCGCAGGTGCTGCGCGATCTGCCGGTAGCCACCGGCTGGCCGTTCGTCGTCGCGCTGATCGCGGCGGTGACGATGACATTCGGCTATCTGGCGGCGCTGGTGCAGACCAATGTCGTGCGGCTGCTGGCCTATTCCTCGGTGGCGCAGGCGGGCTATTTCATGCTGGGGATCGTGGCGCTTGGCACCAGCCCGCTGGCGCTGCCTTCGGTGATCGTGTTCGGCGCGGCCTATGTGGCGATGAACCTCGGGGCCTTTGCCGTCATCATGATCGCGGGCCGCGATCTGGACGATTTCAAGGGTTTCGGCCGCGCGCGCCCGGTGATCGGCGTGGCGATGGTCGTGTTCCTGCTGTCGCTCACCGGGATTCCACCGCTCTTCGGCTTTGTCGGCAAGGTGCTGCTGTTCGGCGCCGCGATCGAGGCCGGCTATCTGTGGCTGGCAGTGATCGGCATCCTCAACAGCGTGCTGGCGCTGGCGGTCTATCTGCGCATAGTGGTGTCGATGTATCAGGCGCGCGAGGGCGATGCGGGCCGGACTGAGATGGCGCCGCCGCTGTTGGTCGTTCTCTGTGCGACCGCGCTGGTCACGGCGCTGATGGGGCTATTTGCGGGAGTGTTTCCCGGCTGACTTAAGGCGCGGTTTTGTGCCAGTCGGTCAAAGTGGTGATCTTGCTATCTGTCGCGTAGCCCTTAATGGGAGTGGGCAAAACCTGGTGGTCGACGTGGTAGGGTAAGGTTTCGGAACAAGGCGGGACCCACCATGGATGTAAGCATTTTTATCGAGACGACGTTTGACGATGGAGAAACCAAGAGGCGCAATATCGGTCGACTTCGCCGTGCGCCGGATGAGTTTGGTTCCGAAAATTTAGGCCTTCTCCTAGACGACGCAAAGACCTTGTTGAGGCGCTTGCAGGAAGCGATTGTGCAAGATCAGGTCGGTGAAGCATTTGATGCTCGCCGGAAATGCGATGACTGTGGCAAACAACGCGCGATCCATGATGATCGAGGGCGTATTCTCGACACTCTTTTCGGGCGAATTCGGGTGAAGTGGCCAAGGCTTCGACGCTGCTTGTGCCAACCGGCTGAGGTCGCGAAATCTGGGCCACAATCACCACTTGCCGGGTTGTTCTCTGACCGTGCGACTGCCGAACTTCGGCGCCTGCAGGCTGAATTGGGGGCCAGGCACTCGTTTCGGGAAGCCGCTCGATTGATCGAAATGTTCATGCCCTGTTCGGCTCAATTGAACACGACCGTTCGAAATCGTTTGGGTCGCATCGCCGACGAGCTAGGCCACGAAGACGTAAGCCAAGGAGACGCGGATACAATCGCGCCGCCATCACCACTAACCCTTTTCCTAGATGGTGCGCACATACGATGTCGACCTGAATACCAGAAGCGGCACCTCGATGTTGTAGTCGGCAAGGTTGAAAGCCCCAATATGAGCCGGCGGTTTGGTTTCGTGCAGCAAGCCGCCGGTTCTCCTGCAAAGCAACTCCGACATGACCTGATCGCGCAGGGCTGGGACGGTCAGAGCAAAGTGACCGTGATTTCAGACGGCGAACCTGCACTGCCGAATTTGGTGAGGCGTGCCGTTCGAGGTCCCGTCACCCACATACTGGACTGGTGGCATATCTCGATGCGGGTCAAGCACATTGAAAATGCGGTGCGGGGCCTTCTGCAATCGAAGGGCTTTTCAGGGTTGCCGCTACTCTTCGAGCGACCTGCTGATACACTGCGTTGGTACCTTTGGCACGGCAAAGTGATGACCGCCGCGACAATCCTCAAGGTTCTTCAGATCGATTGCGATCGTCTGCACGCCGAAACCCGAGAATTACGAGAAGCGGCCAGGCGCGTCAAAGCCCGGTGCCAGGATCTCTATTCCTACCTTGCGAACAACTTTGACGCGCTCGTGGACTACGGCCATCGACCCCGGAATGGCCTCGCAGTTTCGTCGTCTCGGGCAGAAGGCTGTGTTGATGACATCGGCAACACCCGCATGGGCAAGCGGCGGCGCATGAGATGGTCACCGCGGGGCGCGCATCGGGTTGCCGTCACTCGGGCCGCTGTGCTTGACGGAAGGCTAGGCGTCTCAAAGCGGGCCGCTTAACCACCAAGTTTTGCCCACTCCCGTTGGATTTCCCATCTCACAATTAAGGGCTACGCGACACATGGATTTCGATGCGGATGTCGCGGCTGTAGTCATCGCCCAGAAGAGCCCTCACCCGCGCCTCGACCGCGCCGCCTGCGTCATGATCCGTATGCACAACCTCCGGCTCTTCGGTCAGGTTGAAACGGATCAATGGAGAGGTCGCGGCGCGAATGATCTGGGGGTGCAGCTCCGGAGGCGCGCCTTCGATCAGTTGTGCTACATTGGCGGCCCGTCCGGCGGCTTCCGCGCCGATCGCCGCCTGCACGGCGAGTGTTCTTTCGTCAACGAAGAACCAGAGGCTCACCGCCTGCGCCACGACGATAACACCCAGCACCAAGAGTGAGATCTGCGTGCGCAGTCTCCACGGGCGCGTTTTCACGAACTGACCTCGACATCGCAGGTCAGGCTGTAACCGCCGTTGCGCACGGTGGAGATGACACGGGGGCGCAATACGTCCGGTTCGATCTTGCGGCGCAGGCGGCTGATCTGATTGTCGATCGTCCGGTCAAGCGGTCCGGCCACGCGCCCCGCTGTCATTTCCAGCAGCTCATCGCGGCTCATGACGATACGCGGGCGTTCGAGCAGGATGGACAGGAGTTTCAGCTCACTGGAGGTTACCTGATTGCGGGTGCCGTCCGGGGCGGTCAGGGTCCGTCCGTCATAGTCCAGTTCGAGATGGGCGAACCGGATGCGCTTGCCCGCGAATGGGTCCTGCGGAGGGCTCTTCTCGCTGCGTCGCATGATGGCCCTGATCCGGGCCAACAACTCGCGCGGATTGAAGGGTTTGGAGAGATAATCATCCGCGCCGCCTTCCAGACCCTCGATGCGGTCGTCGTCCTCTCCGAGGGCGGTCAGCATCAGGACCGGTGTGCCGCACTCCTGACGCAATCTTTTGCACGCAGTCAGCCCGTCTTCGCCGGGCATCATCACATCGAGCACGATCAGATCGAAAGAATGTCTTGCGCGCTGAGCGTCCATCTCTGCGGCACTTTCGGCGACCGAGGTTCGCATGCCGTTCCGTTCGAGATAGCTTGAAACGGAATTGCGGATCTCGTCATGGTCGTCGACGACCAGAATGTGGGCAGGTTCGCTCATACCCGGTGTATATCAAACCGCCGGTGTAAATGTCCGCCCCCTCTTTGTAGCCAAATGTAACGGCAGTTTGACGCGTCGCGGGAGCAGGGGGGACAATAGGAGCCCTCAAGTCTGCGACAGCGCATGTTCCGGCGGTCTGCGGATCGCCAGCCGGTGCACCCCGGCGGATTGCTGTTCTTCCATGCGGGGCGGCGTCCCGGCGAAGAAGGTCGTGATTTCCTGATACCTGATCCGCGTATCCTCAAGCGCCTGATAGTATCGGAAAAGCTCCTTCAGTGGGGCCGAAAAGTCTTTGTGCGCGGCGAGGACCGCGACCAGTGCCCCAAGCGTGATCCGGCCTTCGATGACGAAATATCCGCCAAGTGAGTAGAACAGAAACGGTGTCAGCGCCGTCAGAAAGTTGTTGAGCGCCTTGATGAAGAACTTGAGACGAAAGATCCTTCTGCGTACCTGCTCCAGCGCCTTGAAACTAGCGCCCGCCGCCGACAGGCCGGACGAGGCGCCCTGTCGTTCGCGCAACTGCTCGCTCAGTTGCCTGCCAAGATCGCGGACCTCTTTGATCCGGATACGCGACAGGGTGTTCACCCGGCGCTGCAGCTTCGGGAGCAGAATAAGCTGAATGGGCAACACGGTCAGCGCGGCGGCACCCAGGATCGGGTCCTGAATGAACATGAACAGCAGAATGGTGAAAAGCGTGCCACCCTGCAAAACCGGCAGGGTCAGGACTTCGGCCGCGAAGCCGCCGATGGGTTCCACTTCCTGTGCGAGTATTGGGACGATCTCGCTTTGCTCGGACGCCTCCGCATCCGAGCGCCACCGCCGATAGATCAGCAGCCTGAAGCGTCGGAGAAACCGCTCCGCCGTATAGCCCTTGAAGACGTTGAGCGTGTATTTGATGAGTCCGTTCAGGCTGATCGACAGCAAATACAGCCCGCAAAGCAGCAGCAGGAATATGACCTGATCCAAACTCTGGCCCAGAACCTCGACCGGGAAAGTCGCGGATTCCAGCGCATTGTTCACGATCTGCTTGGGCAGTTCCAAGGTCAGATACAGGATCGGAAGCGCGAGAAGGCTCAGCATGATCA